>NZ_JAAHHZ010000023.1:0-39942 GCF_010672005.1 Moorena sp. SIO4A5
CACCCCCCACCCCACACCCCACACCCCCCACCCCACACCCCACACCCCACACCCCACACCCCACACCCCACACCCCACACCCCACACCCCACACCCCACACCCAGTAAGGTTTTTAAGGCTGTTTATTACCCCGTCAGAAAATATACACTTTTCTGTATATCCTATTCAATGCACCTCCGATACTATAAGTAAAGACAGTATCAGGAGGTAAAAAAGTGATGAATCAACTTATAGCGTTTATCGCAGTTATGAGGTACGCTTCTCAACCTCAAAGTCCCCCTTAATAAGATAATGGGGGATAAATTTGTACCTGATGGGATATAGAATTGCTATATATTAAGCCTTGCCCTGGTGTCAGCCAACAATTTTTAAATTTTGTGTATTTAGCTAAAACAAACTATAGGATAAGATGATATGGTCAATGCCAGCTCTGATCGATTAACAATCAATCAAGATTTACCCAATACCAGTAACCTGAAGATTTTAGTAGTAGATGACCACCAACTCATTTTGAAAGGAACAGTCAACGAGCTAAGCCAACAGTATCCAGACGCAGAAATAGTCAAAGCACAAACCGCACAACAAGCTCAAGAGGAAATCGCTAATTCTCACTTTGACCTTTTGGTGATGGATTTGTCTATACCAGAAAAGCCAGGAATGAGTGCCGAAATTGATACTGGTATTTACTTACTTAAGAAGTTACTACAAAACTATCCCCAACAGAATTTCCTGGTGCAAAGCAGTCATGTCAAGACACTGGTACGAATAAAACATGAGATTGATAACTATGAAGGTGGCTTTGTAATTGCAGAAAAGGAACTTTCGGAATCGGAAATGTTACTCAGGGTTGACTTAGCACTAAAAGGAGCAACCCATACAAGAGATATTAAAACTGGATTGGAACTGAAACCAGAATGGTTAGACGTCCTGAAACTAGCTTCTGAGGAAGAATTGACAGATAAACAAATCTCTGAGCGCATGTATAAATGTGAACGGGCGGTGCGTACCTATTGGACGAAAATTCAAGATGTTCTCGGTGTTTATCCCCAAGACTGCAAGCAAGAAGGTAAGAATATTCGGATTACAACCCTGAATCGAGCCAGAGAAGAAGGACTAATTGATTAGTTTGTGAAGAATTAAACTAGTTAAATCATTGTGTTGGCATAGATAGTTTTAAACATTGATAGATAACCAGAAACACTATTAAATACTTGTATTATGGATTTTGTAGTTTTCAGTGTCAATTGTCATAGGGTAAGTAAAATTAGAAAAAAATTTAACACAGAAATTGCCATATGGCGACAAGCTGCACTTCCAGGAATAGGAGTTATCATAGTAGTGGTTATACTACGTTTAATAGGTTCACTGCAATTTTTCGAGTGGATGGCCCTTGATACTTTTTTACGTCTTCGTCCTGGGGAACCAACAGATGATAAGGTTGTAGTTGTTGGTATTAACGAAGAAGACATCCGCAGTATCGGACGTTATCCCATACCAGATGGAGAAATCGCTGAACTGATCCAAACAATAGAAGAGTATCAGCCAATTGCTATTGGTCTTGATATTGTTAGAGATATACCTATTGAGCCAGATCATGCCAAACTAACAAAAGTCTTTCAGCAACACAAAACTATCATTGGGATTGAAAAAATATTACCACCCGAGCAAATTCCTCCACCTCCAGAATTACCGAAACAGCAAGTGGGGTTTTCTGATCTGATTGCAGATCAAGATGGTCAATATAGACGTTATTTGCTTTGGACTCCATCACCGCAAAACCCCCACAATCTCGATGAAGACAAATATTCCCTATCCCTGCGCGTCGCACAAGCCTATTTATCTGCGCAAGGGATTAATATAGAAACGGGTATCAGTGATCCTAATACTATCAGGTTTGACACCAAAGAACTCCCTCGCTTTTTACCTAATTCTGGGGGATATATCAGGGGTAATGATAGTGGATTAAAGATGTTAGTTAATTTTCGGAGTGGCAAACAGCCCTTTACTATTGTATCACTCAAAGATATTCAATCTGGCCAACTAGACCCGAAATTATTTCATAACCGGATTGTTTTTATTGGCATCACTGCTCAGAGTGTCCCTGACCGTTTTAATACTTCAGCAGTTGCTGGTTCCTATGCAAAAATTAACGGTCATATTTATGGTGTAGAATTTCATGCTCATGTTAGTTCTCAGATAATTAATGGTGTTTTAAATAACAGACCTTTTTTAAACGTTTGGTCTGATAAATGGGAATATTTGTGGATAATCATCTGGGGTGTTATTCCCATGATTATCGCTCGGATAACTCAATCTCTATGGAAAAATATATTAGCTGTTGGTGCTAGTAGTTTTGCTTTAATTGGAATCACATATTTACTAATTGTATGGGGATGGTGGGTTTCTTTAGTACCAGGTTTGTTAATTTTAGTAATTAATGGTTTGGGACTAAGTGCGTTTGCATTTTATCAACATGACCAGGCTTTAAAGTCTCAAATTAAGGAACGTCAACGTACAATAAAACATACATTTGATCTTATTCATGCTGGTCCTCTACAAACATTAGCCCATGTGTTGAAGCATCTGCGAAGTCAAGATGCACCACAAGAAGAATTACTATTGCAATTAGAGAAACTCAATCATGAAATCAGAGAAATTGGCGAGTATCTGAATCTAGAAGCACTAACTACAAAAGAAAGTATAAGATTAGGAAGTGGTTTAAAGTTAGAGTTAAAACGTTCTATTCATGAGCTTTTTTATCAAGTATATACCAGTACATTGGAACGTGATGACTTGGAGTATTTAAAAACTATGAAGGTAAAAATCCGTGCATTTGATCCCATTGATGAAAAATACTTGAACCTTGAACAAAGACAAGAACTATGCCTATTTCTCGAAGAAGCTTTGTGCAATGTTGGAAAACACGCTAAAGGAGTAAAACGTGTCGAAGCTACTGGTAAAGAGAATCAAGGGTGGTACACTTTGAGCATAAAAGATAATGGTTCTGGTATTTCCTCATTAACTGAAAGCAAAGGGACACAGTTACTCAAAAATGTTGCGAAAAGTTTGGGAGGTGATTTTAGACGTGATTCTCTTTTTCCTAAAGGAACGTTATGTGAACTAACGTGGCAATTAACAGATTATAAAAGTCGTCGTAAACAATAAAATATTACAATCTCCGAATAGTATGACTACTCAAGGTTTAGGATTCCTTAACAAACCTATTAATTACAGACTAGTAACTAGCTGTACCCTCAGTTTGTTACTATTGTTTGTGCCATCTGCTATAGCTGAATATAGACCACCTGATCGAGAACCTGCTAGTGACTCTTCCGACACTACTGCTCGTTTTACACCACGTGATCGAGAACCTGCTAGTGACTCTTCCGACACTACTGCTCGTTTTACACCACGTGATCGAAAACCTACTAGTGACTATTCCCGAACTGGAGGTCCTAGGGGATGTCCAGGTGAAGCAATACCCCTGACACTCCTGGCACCTCAGACTTATGTTGGTCAAACCGCTTCAGTGCATCCCACTTTTGCTGGCTTTGTTTCCAGTTCTCATGAAATAGAGTTTAGACTGTTTGAGTTTGAGTCGAATAATACACTTAAACAATTGGGTAGTCCCATTAAAAAGCAAACTCAACCAGGAGTTTTTCAGCTGTCTTTACCAGAGAATCACCCAGGATTAACGGTAGGTAAAAAATATTTGTGGCAGATCGCAATTCGTTGTCCAGATGGTGCTATAGTCGAAAGGGCAGAATTCAGAGTTGTAGAGTTGCCAACACAGATAAAAAGAAGGCTATCTACTACAGTTAATAGTTACAATAAAGTAGATATCTATGCTGGGGCTGATTTTTGGTATGAAGCATTTACAGAAGCGCTAAAGTTGGCGCAACCTGGAAAAATGGGACAGCTTGGTTCCAGTTTAGTGGAAGACCTCACTAAGTCTGAGTTAGAAGAAAATGCGGATAAAATTAGGTGGTTGGAGGAAATTGTAAATAGGGATAAGTGATAGCTAGCGTTTTTTAATTATGTGAGGTACAAATTTTTGGGTTTTAGGGAACAGGGAACAGGGAACAGGGAACAGGTAACAGGGAACAGGCAAAAAAACCGGTGTACCTCATTATGAAAAAAAACGCTATAGCGTTTATCGCAGTTATGAGGTACAGTCTTCTTTGACGTTGATTCCCAGTCTTGATGCAGCGCATCGCTATTCCCTATTCCCTATTCGCTCTTCTCTCTTCCCTGTTCCCTGTTCCCTGTTCCCTGTTCCCTAAAATCTAGAAATTGTTTACCTCATAGCTATGATAATTGCTATATCTACGTTTTACAACCAATTCCCAATCATAATAAACGGTGCCCAAAAATAAGGATTATCATATTGGTTANCGGATCACTTGACTGTGTGGCTTTAGCTTTGTCATGGTCTGATAGGGTCAGAGAAATGGGAGGAAGGTCGGGAGCTTGAGAGTTATCCCTAGGAGTAGCCCTATCCTGATTTGGCAAATTTGACTCCTGTGAATTATATAATCCCTTAACTGCTTGGTTTTTATCTTGCTCTTGTTCTGGGTTTTGTGGGTCTTCGGAATTCATTTAAACTGATTTCTTAATAACTTATTCACTAACTACCTAACCTCTACTCTATACTTTGAGGTAATTGACACTCCCCACGGTTGTAAACCGGGGGATTCTTACTTCACAGATTCAACTTGCTCAACCAGGTCGGAACCAAGAAAAGTAGAGGCCAAATCTCCATAAGCGTTTAATAAGGTTTCGGTGTGCCCCACCGTACCCAAGGCTGTTTTGAGGATATTGATTGCAGCATTGTGGTCTCGATCCAACTGACAACCACACTTACAGACGTGAGTTCTAGTTGAGAGCGACTTTTGAACCACTTCGCCACAATCAGAACAGTTTTGGCTAGTATAGGCAGGATTTACTGCGACAGTTATCCTGCCAAATTTATTGCCAAAATACTCTAGCCATTTTCTGAATTGATACCAACCTGCATCATTAATAGACTTGGAAAGACAGTGGTTCTTTACTAAGTTTTTAACTTTTAGATCTTCATAGGCCACCAAGTCGTTAGACTGGACTACGCAACGTGCAAGTCTCTTTGCATGTTCCTCACGCTGCCTACTTATTCTAAGGTGTGTTCTACCTAGTTTATTAATGGCTTTTTTGCGGTTGGCAGAGCCTTTATTTTTTCGGGATACTCGACGTTGATAGAACTTTAAGAGTTTTTCACCCGTTCTGTAAAATCTAGGATTGGGTTCAGCTAACCCTTCGGAATCAGTATAAAAGTCTTTTAGCCCGACATCTAAACCAATAGTATTTCCTGTTGCTTCTAGTTGATCGTGGTTGTCTACTTTAAGGCAAAACTGAACATAATACCCATCAGCCCTTTGGACGATCCGAACCCGCTTAATTTGCTTATTGTCGAATCGCCACAAGTCCCAGGTACCCTTGAGTCTAACCTTACCTATCCCTTTTTTATCCCTAAATACAATCGACTTCTGATCAGGGGATAATTTCCAACCGGATTGCTTATATTCAACGGAGCGACAATGCTTCTTGAATCTGGGATAACCTTTTTTGCCTGGCACCTTCTTCTTACAGTTGTCATAAAAGCGTTTAATTGCCCGTTCTACGTTTTCTACAGAAGCTTGACAGGCATGACTATTGAGTTCTTTTACAAAGTGAAATTCATCTCTTAACTGAGTGTTATAGCGATAGAGTTCTTTCTTGCCGATACCTCGATTGTCCATCCAGTATCGAAGCACTTTGTTTCGGACAAAACGAGCTGTCCTGATCGCTTCATTTATTGCTAATTTTTGAGGCTCTTTTAGGACAGCCTTGAACTCCATAACCAACAATTAAAATCACCTCCTTAGGTTATTTACATTACTTTACTTACTATCATAGTCGATATTATAACGCAACAGTTCCCAAACAGTTAGGGAATAAATTCCTGTTCGGGCTAACCCCATAAATGGAATTTAGGTGCTTGCGCCCTCATGGTTTTCGGTCAGTTAGATTTTAGGGAAGTGTTCTTCTAGGCAAGTTCGTAGCAGCTTTGGGTCAAAGAGAATTGGTATAAAGTGAATGCTTTTGACTTCTGAGAAATAAAACAAAATCGGTACTGATGTCCAGAAGATTTCCCAATTTTGCCATTCCTGATAAGGAAAACGCCGGATCAGGGTCTCGGAGCGATAAATATCCAAGGCGGTTTCAGTAAATTGCAGGCGTATGGTTACGGCCTGAAACAACAAGAACAACCCAAACAATGCGATCGCTAAACTTACCCAGGGTTGTATGAGCACTATTGTCACTGCAGCAACAATCAACACTATAGGCAGTGTATAACTTGGAGAGAGTTCAACGGTTGATGTTGATTTTGGAGAATAATCAGCAGAAGTCACTTCGCTTAAATCCCGAGCTGATAAAGATGAATCAATATATGAATATAATTTAATTCTAAGCCTATATTCCCAACTTCTTCGATCTTCCCAAGTTCTTCTATGGGATTTAACGGGATGACAGTTACCTGATCTTACCTACTACCAGTATCTAGCACATCCCTGAGTAAGATTGACCAAAAATTCAGTTAAATCCCTGTACGGAGAGGGGGGGATTCGAACCCCCGATGGCTTTGACACCATAACAGATTTCGAGTCTGCCACCTTAAACCACTCGGACACCCCTCCATGATCTAATCAAGCCGCACCCCAGACTTCATCTGAAATTTGAACACAAAACCCTGGAATTTGTCAAGCCTTCCTTTTAAAACTCGCCTGTTGCTGGGTGGTCAATGATGGAATCACCATCAAGGAACATCAATGTCTATCTCAATATCTTCAACAGTAGTCTTAAAACCACCATCCGGTGTCCACTGGATAGCACCATCACGGCCTGTCCAATAGAGGGTCATCTTAGCATTGCGCATTAGCTTCGCCGTGTAGGAATCCACTACATTCGATGATGCGATCGCAATTTTTGGCTGCAGGGCATCGAGGAATTCTGGCCTCAGACTTTTTCCCGACCACCAAAGTACTTGTAGGTCAGGGAAACTGATGGTTTTGGCTAACTGTTTTTGGACGCCTGGTTTGAGATCTCCTAGGAGTAACCAATTTTGGTCAATGATGCGCATCAGCAACACTGGTGGTTCAGTGTTGACTAATTCTATTGATGTAGAGCCAAAAGAGAGTATTTCACCCACTGGAATTGGTTGGTAGTTCGCCTCCCTAGAGGCTACTGCACTAGCGATAGAGTTACGGGTGACAATATCGTTCCAATTTTGAGCCTGAGACAATGGTCGTTGTAAATCAGTATTATCGTAGAAGGTCTCGATCGGTAAACTACCTAAAACCTGAACCCAACCACTTCTGAGTTGGGGCTGCTTGTCTAGAGCAACCGCCCAATTAATATGATTGATACCTTGCTTTTGCAGAAAAGGCAGCACTGTAAACCTTACTGTATCAGGGTTGCCACTATTGACCAACGTTACTTGTCCCTGGTCTTGAATCACTAAAATTTGGTCATTTCCTGTAGCTAGCACTGTAACTTGAAACAATTTTGACGCTTGTTGCCATTGGGGCAACACCACCACAGTGACAGCAACTAGACTAATCAGCCACCAACGAGGATGTAACCATTTAATCAAGCAAGCTAGAGCAATTAGCCCGTAGAGGAATAACAGTTGCCCTAGGGAAATTTTGCCCACCGCTACAGAACTTCCTGGCAACTGATTGAAAAATTGCACTAGTCCCATCAGTCCATGGGTTGGGTAATACAGTAACCAAGCCAGTCCACTTCCTGCTGTTGGCCAAATTAGTCCTGCCAAGGCGCTGACAATTCCACCCAAAGTGATTATAGAAATTAGGGGTGTAGCAATAACACTAACTGGTATAGAGTAGCTGGCAACAACTTGAAAAACATACAGTTGCAGGGGTAGAGTCCAAACTGCTGCTGCAATTGGCACAGCAACTAGGGATGCGATCGCAGGTGGCAACCAATCCAAACGTTGGATAATCTCTGGTGCAGTGATTAGTAATCCTAGGGTGGCCAGAAAGCTCAGCTGAAATCCCAAATCCCAGATCCACAAAGGATTAAATAGGAGTAACAGTGTTGCTGCTAACAAGAGTGACCCTAAAGGCTTCACTTTCCGTGCCGTCACTAAAGCAATTAGGGCACCTACCCCCATCAGAGCCGCCCGCATTACCGATGGCTGTAGTCCAGTTAATGCCACGTAAATTAACAGTACACTCAAGCTAATACTGAACTGCTTTCCTTTGCTTAAACCCCTGGTAACGGCTAAGACAAAACCCAACAGCAAAGATACATGGAATCCAGATGCTGCTAAGGTATAGGCTAACCCAGCCTGAATAAATTGATCGCGGATATCGTAGGGCAAATCAACAGCACGACGTCCTAAAACCATTGAACTGACTAACGGACCTGTGGGAGAGCCTAAAAAGCGAACTTGGGAACGGATAATACGTTGTCGCAGTCTCCACCATCCCCAGGGTTTGCCAATAGTTTCCTCATCAAAGTTTATTTGACGCCCACTCAAACCAGCAAAAGCCCCTTGACGAGCAAGATAGGCTCCAAAATCAAAGGCTCCGGGATTAGTCACTGGCTTGGGTTTATATAAAACCCCAGTTACGCTAATTATCTGACCTGGGTATAAACCAGTTCCTTGAAGTAATGGCACAGTTACATACAACTTGCCTGTCACTCCTTGACTTATCGCTCCCCCATCTTCGCGACTTTCAATTTCAGTTAACTGAGTAGCTTGTAACCAAAATTGTGTACGCTGATTTCGGGTCAGGCGAGGCATACTCTCCACTTTGCCTTCAACCTTAAACAGTTGCTCTGGAGCAATGCTATTGGTTGAGGGGACATATTCGCTAATGTCATTCAGTTCTGGTTGTGGTACCCGCAATTGAAAATAGACCACCGCCAAGGCCGAGATTAGTCCTGCTGCTACCCATAATCTTGGTTTTGGTCCTGTGCGCCAGAACCTGGGGAATGCGATCGCAGCCACTATCCCTGTGACAACCAATCCTGTTACCAAAGCTCTGTACTCTTGCCAGGGAATCTCACCAGTCGGTAAGTTGAGAATCCCTGTAGAAAGTAAGCCGAGAATATAAGCAAGACTTATTACTGTACCACTGGCAGGCTTCATTAGATCGATAAACCTAGCCTTAAGCCCAAAACAACATGAAGCAATAGCAGGCAAAGTGGCGTACTTCCTAAGTAAGCATGAACGCTACGCATCAATGCTTTGTTCCCGCCAAAGCCAGTCAAGGCAATCACCCCATTAGCAGCCAGCAAAATCAGTACGATAGATCCTGTCCAAAAGTGTGGGCTTTCTAGAATTGGTTGATACTGCATTACTAGAGACAACACCCCACCCGTGTAGCCACCTGCGATAAAAATGAACATCCAGGGTGCTATTTTTCGATGATCACTGCGACTCTGTAGTGCTATTTCAGGATCAGATACTACTCGGCCACGCCATCCTGCTATTCCCACAAAGCTACCCATAATCAATACCACAATTCCCATCATCAATGGGTGTCCCCAATGCACCACTGGCTCAGGAATACCTAAAATCCTAAATTGGTTAGCAATTGGTTCTAACAGCTGACTGAAATTTCCCACCGGTGTAAAACTATCCTCTCGATTAAGGTTGACCTAGCTTAAGTAACCATCTTTGTAGCATATTCAGAATTTGATTGGGCAAGAAACTCTCAACATGCCCAGATAGTGATGTTTAGATTCCTTGACACTTGTCTCAAACGAGGAAACAGAAAATTCAAACACTCGCAGCTCAACGTGAACAAAGGCTCACACCAGATCCTAGAAGACTGGTATGAGCCTTTGCTTGTCCCTAGTGCCAAGGAGACGCAGGGCTTTAGCCCCAGGGCAAAGCCATCTAAATTTTTTTTGACAAATGACTAAGACTATGGATCGAATACTTGAAAGTACACCGCTAAGGGGATCTCCGAGAGATACCCATTTGTTAGAGGGCGATGCGGAATATCCGACACTACGGGAACGCTTACTAGCTGATTATTGAAAATAAATTAATCACCCACATTCCGCACCCCGCCACTGTCACTATTGTTTTTGATTAGGATTACCCTGGCCAATTTAAAACTATTATATATCAAAATTAGTATTTACTAATTTTTTTCTGTCGCTAACGTAGCTTTGGAGTTTTTTTGAGCAATGCCTTTACTATAGACAAGCCAGGTAAAGATGACTAATCCAGCTTCGGTTCCTACTAAATCGTGAAGGATATGAAATAAAGCATTGAAAGTCACTTGTGGATCAGTATAGGGATTCCCTCCAAACTTATCTAGAAGAAACACAAACGTTAAATTGACTCCAACTGAGAAAATTGGTAAAAGAATAATTTTCCAATCTTGGAGTATTTTATAGCCTCGATAGGTCAACACACCCAAAACTATAGTAAGTGCAATATAAATAGGAATCTTAAAATTATCGTTACCGGCTTTATAACCTAAAGGGTACAAAATTGAAACAACTAACAGACTAATCGCAAACACAATATTAATTAAATTGGTTATTATAGTAGTCTTTTCCACTAAACCATCGGCCCACAGCGCAAATGCTGAAATCAAGAAAAAGTAAAACATGAAATTCAGCATCGTAAAATCGTTTTGATAATACCAGCATTGGGTGACATGCCAACCAATTTCTGAAGCGATCGCCACCATCACAAAAGCTAGCCCCAGTTGAGACGCAAAAATACTTCTCGATGGCAGTCCTAAGTTTTTTAAACTGTTGTAAAAAATTCTCATCGCCAGAGGGATGATGGCAAAAACCAGCACGTGGGTGATAATTAATCCCAGTTTCCAACCATCGACTATACAGGTTCTAGAGGGGTCTGTCGGGGATTCTGCGATTCCGGGCAATGTGGCGAGAATATAGCCAAATCCAGCTAAACCAATTAAGAAGCAGAGTGCAGTAAACCCTAAGTTAGTAGTAAAAATCTTGCCATCGTTATTTTCGTGGGATTTAGTAAATTGCTTTGAAGACATTCATACAGCTCCTGCTCATAGACAACTAAAACAAATCGCCGAAATCCCTGGAGGAGTATCCCCACAGCCTAATACCAACTACTAATTCTCTCACAATAACTATCCCTGGAATCTAATAGTTAAGATAAATTTTAGGTTATCATTGATAAATGTTAAGTAACCATCAAATTTATAATGATTGCGTTACATATCTTTGTTAATATATAGATTGCTTTACAAGTGTGATGGGTAAATCCCCTGTACTTTAGTCGAGGGATATAAGCGAACAGATAAATTGATTCATCCGTGATGGGGGTCGCTAATGTACACTAAAACTTTCTGAGTGCTAATCTTGCCAGTGGTGTCAAACATATACGAAGGTGTCCATAAACTTGGCAATCTCAACAGGTCTGGAAATTATTGTCTAAGCAATAATGATCTTCGTAATTGGTTTGTTCATTGCTGTTACTGTACCTCACGCTTACTAGGAAACGTTATAGTATGAAGCAAAAATTTTACCCAAAATTGACCTTAATCGCTGCTTATTGCATCAGTCTATTTGAGTTTTATACCACTGCAGAGGCGCTCACCATCGATCAATGGTCTCTCAAGATTATGCCTTTAGGAGACTCAAACACTCGTGGTAAAGCATTGGATCGAGCCGGATATCGAGATGACCTGTGGGCCTTGTTTAAAGATAATGGCTATAAAGTAAATTTTGTCGGTAGCGCTACCTCAGAAAATCCCGAAATAGTTTTAGGGCAAAAGAACACATATGTGTTTGATCAAGACCATCAAGGGCATGGGGGATTTGCCATAGCTGGTGTTGGAGCATCCAATGCGTGGTCGGATTTAAACTCCGAAATAGAAGATTGGCTGAAGCAAGCAAGACCGGAGATTGTCTTATTAATGGCTGGAACAAACGACATCCTTTTTCAGAATGAAAGCCCTGAAGATACGGTCAATGAAATGATTTTACTCATTGATAAAATTCTCGCCTGGTCAGATCAGGTATATTTGTTTGTCTCTTCAATTCCCCCGATTAACCCCTCTGCACTTAAAGATGGTACTATCAAGAATCAGAAAGCAGATAAATACAATAATCTATTGGCAAATTTGCTGACAGTAGAAAGTTATAAAAACAAGAACATTAGATTTGTTGATAACCGCAATCTATTCACCCCTGAACACATGCTTGAGGATGATATTAACCTAACCCCAGAGGGTTACAAAAAGTTGGCTCATGCTTGGTTCAAAATGATGCTCGGCATCGGTACCAGGGAAAAGCAAGATAATATTCCTATAGATGTTCCCGTTGAGATCGAGATCTATAGTAATTGAGAAAAAAATCTGTAGCTGTTGAGACTACAAAATCCCTCGCTATGATCACTTCCGGTAGGGTTTGCTCATTGCTGTTACTGTACCTCACGCTTACTAGGAAAGGCTATAACAAGTAACGATTTCTATAGTTTACCAAAGATGTCTCCACCAAGGAATAGGCTTAACATCAGGAAAATCGATTTTATTGCGGATTTCATCAATATCCCATCCAGTCAACTTAGCTAAGGTTTGAGCTTCCTGTTGCAATCGTCGATTTAAGGATTGTTGATAGTCAACTCCTGCCTTACAGCTCATCTCCCCAGTAAACGGATGACGAAGGATATATCGTCCCTGAAACAATTCACGATTGGACGTTTCCTGGAATATCAAATCTTCTGGGAAGGTATCACGGGTATAGCGAACATGGAGGCGAGTGATATAAACATTATTATTGGGTCTTCTATTGGCTCTTCCCGAGTTTAGCCAAAAGACACCTGATTTCCGGAGCTCTTCCCAATTGAGGGGGTTAGCTGAACATGGGTCACAACTAGCCATATTCCAAGCATATTCAACAAAAGCTACTTTTTTCCCTTCACTCTCGTAAGCAGTTTGGAACATAGCAGTGTAAAAATCACCAAACTCTGTTTTGACAAATACCGGAATTTCAGTATTAGAAGGAATCTTCACCGTGCGGTAGTTTGTAATTTCAGTCTGACCTCGGGGTGATAAGACATAGACAATCAGGTCTTGCTCACCGGTAGCATTCATCATCCCTAAGCGAATGGGCAGCATAAATCGGGGAGACTCGTAAGCCATCTGGAGGGGTCGCAACCGTTGGTAGGCAGTTTTGTCAAATTCCTCCAGATTGACTTTGGCAACGAAAAATTTCATATTCTGGCGGATGTAGGGTCGCAATAGCCGATTTGCTCCCCGTGGAATTTTGTAACCGTTGCGTCTAAGCCAGGTTTCTAAACCTCTAGAGTCCTTAGCACTGAGGATAAGAATGTTATATTCTCCAACTGAGAAGCGCTCTTCTACCGTGACACCTAAAGCACGATCATCAGTATTCCTTGCCCTTGTGCCACTTCTTGGACCACCTAGCCGTGGTGCTGCAGTTTCGGGATACTTTCGGTTATCGGCACAGGGGTCTGGGTCAAAATATTCCACTAGTCGAGGTGCACTAAACTGATCGAGGCGTTCAATAATCTTAGGGTCACCTACATTCACCTGTTCTCGCTGAAGCACCACAGGAACTGGGACAACCATAGCAAAGTCTTTAACATCTCCTTGATAGTCATTTGCCATGGTTAAAACAGTGCGATCGCCATCCCGAGCAATTACCACTTGAGAGGACTGGTTATATAGTTGAGTATCAGCTTTGGCGACATAAAACCCACAAAAACCCCAGGCTTTTTGTGCCAAGCACAAACTCACGAAAACCGTTATAAAAATAGTACTTATAACCCGAATAATTTTCATTTTTATTAATTTTTTTGTCTTTAACTAAAGTTACTTAATGTCATTCAACAAAGTCACTATCATCCCAGGAAAATCTCGTAGATGACCAGATAAAATCCAAAAGTACGCTCAAAGGGGATAGGGCAAACAACGCCCAGAAAATAGCAGTAGGCATGAAGAATTGATTGCGCAATATAAAAGTGAGTAAGGCAATACACACCGCCCAGAGCAATCGACTAATCGGTGCATTAGGGATTGAGCGAGGGTCGGTTAGCATAAATAGGGCAAACAGTAAGAAAGACCCACTCATCAACCGATGGCAAAATACATCCCAACTCCAGCCAAGCCAGAGATTTCTAATCCCTTCTAAAACGGCATAAGCACCCAAAAACGCTGCCGTTGTATCCCATCGTCCTACCCGTTTTAACACCATACTCCCAGTGCCCGCAAATAATAGACCATACCAACCATCATCCCCCCACTGTCCGGGAGAAACCCAAGCATCATTGGTTAGGATAAGAACAGCAATAATTCCAAAATTGGCTGGATTAAAAAAATGCTTGCCCTCAACTCGGAAAATAAATTTACTCAAAATTCCTAGGGAGCCAGCTAAAACAATAGTGCTATAGTTATCAGCTCGCAGCAGAAGACTCAAGCTTAAAGCTGTAATCATAGCACTTTTTAGGGAAGGGGATTTGGGAGAACTGGCGATAGTAGCATCATTATCCTGGGGGCAATTTGGTTTTTTTCTCAGCAGATTAAGAATTGTTTCTAAGGTTTGAATTTTGCACCATTCAAGGGTAGTTTGGAAAAAGGGTTTCGGATTAAAACCCAAAGGGAGGCAAAGGAAAGGGAGGCCAAGGAAAGAGAGGCTGAGGTCCCCAGAGTTTTTGATTGCGGATCTGTGTTTGGGGTTTGACCAAAGAAATGCTGCTAACCACTGAGTTAGTAGGCAGCTGACGATTACAACTAGAATCAAGTCTGGTCTTAGTGTCCAGTCCCGAGTGCTGATGCCCAAGACTAGGAAAATGGAGAGAAACAGAATTTGATTGTTTCGGGGGTCTTGTTGCCACATTATCTACGGATTCTGATCCGACTTTTAAAGTAATCAGGGCGCTCTGTATGGATCAGGTTTAACACAAAAAAAGACGCTAACTCTACCAAGACTAATGCCAGAGCGGTCAGGAAATGTTTACCCGCTGCCAACACCAGGCTACGGGAGCGATCGCACCATACTGTACAAATGCCTTTACAAATGCCTTTACAAATCCCTTTACAAATGCTATATAGCTACTATTTTTGAGTGGTTCATCGGGCATGATATCAAGTATAGTGGTCAGTTAACCATTACCCATTACCCACTCCCCTCAATTATTCCATCATTAATGGATAATTCTCTAGGTTATAAATTAAGAAAATTTTAGTTAGATGGCCAGATAATTGCCAATTGTAATTAACTATAATTAGCCAAAATTTGACGAATTTGATCATCAATAGTCTCTGGTTTCTCCACCATCGCCATATGTCCACATTCACCAATTTCAATCACATTGTCCCCACAGGATTGAAAGAGACTGTGAAAACTAGCAAGATGACGCACATATTTCGGTTCCATTACCTTATCCTGAGTACCAGCAATGAAATAAACAGGTTGTTTGAGTCGGAAAACCACCTGAGGTAAGCGATGCACCTCGGCTTCTGTGGTGGAATCTAGTAACGTCCTCAGTGCAGCTTCCGCGTTAGCAGTAACAAAATCAATAACCCGTTGACGTCCCCATTTCCGGGCAATAGGACGCGCTACCTGGGCCCGGGTAAACAGTAAGTCCAGTAAAGGGACATAACACAACCAACGGGGACGACGTTTTACCAACTGCTCACCAGCCAGCCGAAAGCGCTCAAATTCTTCTTTAAGATAAATCCCACCACCAGCATTAAGACAGATTACCCCTTGAATCCTCTGAGGCAGCAAATAGGCACCCCATATAGCAATGCTACCCCCTAGGGAATGACCAACCAACCAAGCCTGCTCGATTCCCAGTTTTTCTAGCAGGATGCCCAAGTCCTGAGCGTAGGCCGCTAAGGTATAGCGGTCAGTGGATGAAGCCGTAGTCTCAGGAAATGGTGATTCCGAGTCGGGGTTCGATGTTGAGCTTTGAGTGTTATGAATTTGGGACTGGGATTCACCGAATCCGCGCAGGTCATAGATCAGACACTGATACTGCTGTGACAACCTATAAATTAGAGGTTGCCAATAGCTACGGCTTAACAGCCAGCCGTGGATGAAAACTAGAACAGGGCAGGATGATTGAGTAGGAGGTGTTAATTCGTAAGTATGGGATACTCCTAGGATGTTAATGGTTGCCATACCTTGATCTTATCGAAGAATTAACAGGATAGGAAATTAGTCAGTGATTTGAATCACATCTTGTTTGTCCTTACTTGATAAAGTAGGCAGGGTGATGGACTTAGGCACCAAGAGCCTTAAAGCCCGGTTTCTGGTTATAAATCAAAGGCTGAAATCGTTGTAATTACGTTAATAAAGTGGGTTTGCGGCATAAGTCCTGTGCTTGTCACCCCTTGATGACTAAAACACTTGACCTAGTAATCGCCGCCGAATACTTTCAGCAATTTTTTGACCTAAATAATCGGGAATCAAGTTTCCGTTAGGGCCTAGTAGGTAAAGAATCAGCCGGGTTCGTCCCCGCCACACCAGCAAGTTGGCATTGACCACCAGTAAATCCTCTTGCCATATGGCGTACATAACTTTGTAAAATAATCCAGGTTGGTTATTTGCCTCAATTAACAGCGCTGGTAGATGAAACACTGGGTCTACATAAAATTCTGTTTCTACCTGCTTCAAGCCAGCATCGAGATTAAATTCCACTGCCAGCATTTGTTCCACCTCAAAGCGCCCTGCCAAAGCCTCCCTCAGGGCACGGCAGACATTTTCTGAGGTTTTGTGGGTCAGCGCTTTCCGGTTACGAGACACCACCAGTTTCATAAATACCAGCATTGGGGCACTAATTTGACCATAAAGACTGAGACTGTGGATAGTCAGTCCATAGGCAGTCAGAACCCCAAAAATGTCACTGAGCAGAAAAGACTCATTGCGGTAAGCAAAATGCAGGACACTTTTTGAGCCTTCTGGTTTGATCTCAATTACAGCATGTTTGCTTTTATAGAGTCGGTAAGCCAGTCTGAGGTTGTGCAGTTGGATCTCACTACTGACAAACTGTTCATAGAACTTAGGAAACGCTCGGTTGAAGCGTTTCAGGATTTCTTGTTGGGATGATTTCCAACCCACAGTGATCGATAGGGGTAGGTGGCTATTCTTATTTATCAAAAGGTGCGACCCGTGGCGAATTAAATTCGCCAAGTAAGAGCGCACCTGAGCTTTTTGAGTTAACACAACCCGGATTGCTTCTAGGGAGACTTACAAAAATACTGATAAAAGAGCCTTAAATGTATATATAGATAGAGTTTAACATTGATTTGCTTGATTTATTGATATATATGGCTTTGAGCCCCCAGGCAACAACAAGTGCGGATCTGATTCATTTCTGATCAATCATGCTGATTAGCCTAGTCTAACTAATCTTCCCCAACTTCCCCACCTTCGGTAGCTTGCCGACTTTGATTGTCTTGATGCAATAGCGAGTGGTTTTGGATCTGTGTGTTAAGACATAACCGCCGGATGGGGGAGCCTTATTTCATGTAACTTAAAATTATTACTCATAGCCTATCGCTTATAAAGGCTCCCCTCTCCTTACGGTAATTCAAAGGAAACCTGCGTCCGCACCGCTGTTTGCCCCGTAGAAACCACGCCAGTCGCTCATGGTGGGAACCCCCTTTGGCCGCGCTGGCTCCCTTTGACCGCGCTGCATCGCTTGTTGATTTTAGATTCGCCTAAGGGCTCAAATGTGTCCCCTCCGAAGAATCTTACCCTGTCTTGATTCAGCGGGGTCTTGAGGGAATGCTAGGATAGGAATTTAGATAGGAGGCTTAATTGTGGTATTATCATTTGCACAAAGAATTAGTTTCAGATCAAGGTAGGTCGGGTATGATAGTTTTCCTGGTGGAGTAAAACCAATAGATCAAATATCACTTTCTGTTTTTTGAAACATTTAAGTCTGGCTCTGGTTGACCGAGACCCAGAACGTCTGAGCCGTCAGGGAAAGAAGACCATTACCAGTCCAAGTAGCTCACAATTATGATAACGCCACTGTCACACCTGCATGGGTTTTTGGAAAAGCTTCTTTAGCAGTTCTGACACTGCTTTGCCTCAAACACGAACTGAAGGAGATACCGTAGAAGGTGTAAAATATCGCACCGACGGTGCCTCACGGGTATTTTTCAGTACAACACGGGAAATTGACCTGTACGAATTGGAAGAACTTTGTGATGCTGTTGGTTGGTCTCGGCGTCCTTTGCGCAAAGTTAGGAAAGCCATTCAGCATAGCTTTTTGGTTACTTCTATGTGGTACCAGCGAGGTAACACGAGGCGCTTAATTGGCTTTGCCCGTGCCACTTCTGATCATGCTTTCAATGCCACAATCTGGGATGTAGTGGTTCATCCAGATTTCCAAGCCAAGGGACTGGGTAAAGCTTTGATGAGATATATGATCAAAAAATTGCGCAGCCAGGATATTAGCAATATCACCTTATTTGCCGATCCTCAAGTAGTAAGTTTTTACCGTAAAATGGGATTTATGCCTGACCCAGAAGGTATTAAAGGCATGTTCTGGTATCCAGATTAATCTCGAGTACACACAAAGTGCCAAAAGTGAGTTATAGTAGTTATACTACTTAGAGGTAGCATCCGGGATGTAGCGCAGCTTGGTAGCGCGCCTGCTTTGGGAGCAGGATGTCGCAGGTTCAAATCCTGTCATCCCGATTAGAAATTCATCAGTCAGTCAGTTAACCAGTCAAGACACTAGGTTAAAGTCAGTGGAGCTTGATAAGATTCAGGTGCAGAGGCATTAAACGCCCCCAATCAGCTAAGTTGACATGCCACGTCAAGCTATGATCGACAAGAATGACTTGAAGATCTGCTTCTACTGGAGGTTAGTGAGGTGCGTTCAGATCTCTCAGTCAGCAGGGTATTCTAGTTGTAACAGGCTCTTCTTCGTTAAAATTAGAGGTAATTTCTATGAAATCATTGTTCCGTTGGGGCACAACATTAAGTTTAGTAGGGAGTGCCTTACTAGGCTCAGTGACCGCAGAAAATTTACCGGCACTAGCTCTGACCGAAGAGCAGGTAAGAGAAAAGTTGAGACGTGTCCCTGTATTTGCAGTTACTGATACTAAAGGTTCGCCACTAGTAGCCTCAATTCCAGATCAGCAAGATCAAAAGAAGACTACCTCAGTGGCAGGTGTGTTTATTAGCCAAGGAGATGCTAATGCCTTTGTACAGCGTTTAAAGCAGCAAAATCCTGAACTAGGTAGCAAGGTACAAGTAGTGCCTGTATCTTTGATGGAAGTTCATGAGCAAAATCAAAAGAATCGCACCGTTCCCGATGGTTTAAATTTTGCCTACATACCAAACCAAGAGCAGTTAAAGCAGGCACAAGCGATCTGGAACCAAAATGGTCAAGAAAAAAAGCCATTTCAGGGGGTACCGCTGTTTGTGGCAAAAGAAGCTAGCAATAGCGGATACCTAACCATTCAACAAAATGGGGTCTCATCAATTCCGTTCTTTTTTAACAAAGAACAATTGCAGAGTATAGTGAACCGCTATAAGCAGCAAGACCCTAACTCCCAGGTTAAGATAGAAGTAGTGCCTCTAGAGGGCGTTATTCAAACCTTACAGGAGAGCAATGATCAGCAGCTAGAGAAAATCGTACTAGTGCCATCCCAGGAATCCATTAAATTTTTGCAAAGTTTGCCCCCAAATCAAGGCCAACGTCCAAATCAATGATTATGGATCAGCGGTGGGTGGTCTCGGGAAAAGAACTCTGGCAGTGGCGTCAAGATGCCTGCAAGTCTGCCACCGAGGCAGGTGTTCCTACAGCCGAAGTGGACTGGTTGCTAAAGGAGGTAGCTGAGCTTGACCCATTAGTACTGCGCTTGGAGTCATGGCAACAGTGTTCCTTTTCAGGGAAAGCCACTGAAAACTCAACTATTCAACTTTCCCAACCTCTAGCTGTACTAACCCAACTCTGGCAAAGGCGTATCCATCAGCGATGCCCAGTTCAATACCTAGCTGGGGTTACTCCTTGGCGTCATTTCTCCTTGAGAGTTTCCCCAGCTGTCCTGATTCCCCGCCCAGAAACTGAATCCCTGATTGATTTGGCGGTCAATGGTGTAGCTATGAGCTCTACACCTGACTTATCATCAGGACACTGGGCGGATTTGGGCACTGGTAGTGGAGCGATCGCTTGTGGACTGGCAGAGGTATTTCCCCATGGGAAAATTCATGCCGTTGATTGCACTCAAGAAGCCCTTGCCATTGCTCAACTTAATGCTCAACAGTTGGGCATGGCAGAAAAAATTAAGTTCTACCATGGTTCTTGGTATTCACCTCTAGAAGCCTGGAAAGGTCAGTTAAGTGGTATGGTGGCAAATCCACCTTATATACCTAGTAACTCCCTCAAACAGCTACAACCAGAAATATACTACCATGAACCCCATATTGCCCTCGACGGTGGCAGGGATGGTCTAGACTGTATCCGACAGCTGATTGAGATGTCTGGGGATTATCTGCGCCCAGGCGGTGTTTGGTTAATTGAAATGATGGCAGGACAAGCGGACAAGGTTGTTCAACTACTACAAAACCAGGGCAGTTACTCTCAGATTCAGATATTTCCCGATTTAGGAGGTATTGACCGCTTTGCTCTAGCTTATAGGAAGTATGAAGTATAAACAAGGTATGGATGAATGCCAATAGGTAAAAAGCTTTGGATAATTTCCGCAAGCTTTTACCTTTAACGTTATAGCTTCTTCTTTTTAGTGTGCTGGTGAGCAATGACCCAAGTTTCTATGGCTACCCTGATTTCCGGGGCTCTCTCAGGTAAGCTGGTAAGTTTTCCGACAGATACTGTACCAGCACTAGCAGTGCTACCGGACAAGTCAGAGTTGGTGTTTGAGGCAAAGCGGCGTCCTCAAGACAAACCTTTGATTTTGATGGGGGCATCTCCTAAGTCTCTTTGGCCATATGTTCAAGGTACTTCCTCACAGAGGTCGATTTGGGAACACATGGCTCAGAAGTATTGGCCAGGAGCATTAACATTGGTTTTACCCGCTTCAGATAAAGTACCTACCGTTATGAATCCTTCTGACCCGACTACTATTGGGGTGCGTGTGCCAGCTTCCAGGATAGCGATCGCAATTTTGTCCAAGACTGGTCCGTTGGCAACTACCAGTGCTAATTACTCAGGCGAGCCACCTTTGCAAACCATGGCAGCGGTTGAGGTGCAGTTTCCCGAGGTATTGACGCTCCAGCCAGCTGAGTTAGAAGCTATCAAACCAGACAAGATTGGCGTCCCGTCTACTGTTGCCAAATGGACAAGCAGTGGCTGGGAAATTTTGCGTGCTGGAGGGATTCAATTAGACGATTCAAAGTTTTAATCCTTCTACTCACCTTTGAAAAAAACTAGCTATCCTTAAAAAGATCTGACAAAAAAGTATGAAGTTTGAATTGTGAAGGAAGTCTGAATTGTGAAGGAAGCCTGAATTGTGAAGGAAGCCTGAAAACGTTCTATCGATTGGTTACTTGGCAACAGGTATTTTTTTTAGCCTGGTTGCCTACCCAACTCTACCCTTGTCGATTAGCAGCAGTACAACCTTCAACCTTCATTCTTTATCCTTCAATTTTTTTAGGTGCGCTTTCCGTTGGCGAATTAAATTCGCTCAAGGTGCGCGCCTCCTAGGCCGCGAGCAATCCCTCGCGGCCTAGGATCGCACCAACGGGCTCGCACCTTTTGACGTTTTTAGTGTGGCAAGACTTAATAAGCATGGGTGAGACGGATCTGATCTATTTGCTAGTAGGCATTGGGTTAGGAGTTATGGGGAGTCGCTTCAGGAAATTTTTCCATGAAAGCACAAACTCAAAGACCTCTGGATGCCATCAAACTGATGCTGAAGAAATCCAGCATCTAAAAGAGGAATTCAAGCAAAATGAATTGGCTTACCAAATGGCAAGGGAAATGAGCCAGTTTAAAGCCGGATTTTTGGCACGAACTTCCCACGAGTTGCGATCGCCCCTGAGTCGGTTGATTGGTTTACATCAGTTGATTTTGTCGGATCTCTGTGAGTCTCCAGAAGAAGAGAGAGAATTTGTGAAGCAGGCTAACGCCTCTGCCCATACTATGGTCAAACTGCTTGATGAGGTGACTGCTGTAGCTAAAACTGAACACGGTACTAACGTTTTGGAGATTTGCTCAGTCCCGTTGAAGCAGCTGTTGGAAGACCTCGATCGTCTCACCCATTTGCAAGCTGCCAATCGCAATCTCCACCTGGAAATAGTTCCACCTGACCCCCAAATCTATATTTTAGCAGATCCACGGCGTTTTCGACAGGCATTAGTAATGATGGTAGATACTGCCATTACTCAGATAACCAGTGGTCAAATTAAAGTTTGGACTGCACTGTCCTATAAATCTGAAACAGTTTCCATCTGGATTGATATGCCCTGTGCCATCAGCTGTTGGGCTGAAGCTGTTGATTTATTGCAATTACCTCTAGATCAATCAAAACAGCCCAGTGAAACGGTATCCACTTCATCTGGACTGACCTTGTTGATGATTCAAACACTCCTGGAAGTGATGCAGGGGCGTATAGAAGTATTAGCGGTCCCCAGTGAAGAAGCTCAAAATGATGCCTCTGCTGAGAATCTTACCCGGTTTCATGTTTCTATACCCCAGGGGATTCCTGAGATTGTAGAGCCTTACTAGGGACTAGAGTAGCTAGAGGCTTATTGTACAAGACCATTGTGGTACTGGAGTTCAGCTCAAAACCAATGCGTTCGTAAAAACTTTGTTGATGGGTGGTCATCAGATAAACTCTCTCTACTCGGCTCATCTGAGGATGAGAGAGTGCGGTTTCCACTAGCTTACGCCCTAGCCCAGCCCCTCGATAGTCTGGGTGGATAACGACATCCCAAATGGTTGCCCGATAAATTCCATCAGAGGTAGCTCTGGCTAATCCAATCAGCTTCTGGTTATCCCAGACACTGATGACAGGATCACTGTTAGCGATCGCAACTTGCCAATCCTCGATTTTTCGGTCTTTTGCCCAAAAAGCACCTAGGTTAAACAATTGTTGTAGCTGGTAATAGTCGATTTTAGATTTGCGATCGCAAAACTGAATATGGCGGTAGTCCATAGTTGCAAAAGTTCCTTCTGATTTTGTTAAACGTGCCTTTAAATTGACTTAATTGACTAATTTTATTCGGGAAGAAGTTTAATGAAAATTTTTTAATTTTAAATAGGGTTCATATCATGTACTATTGACTACTTTTAAATAATATAAACCAGGGAAAATTTTCTGATTAATTAACAATTTAAAATTGAAAATTAATCAGGATTAAACGGGTTTGCAGACAGCTGTTCAAGATATATCTATCGATAGCTTATCTCTGGCTTGGCAAACCCAGGGATCTGAGTATTACAAAATGTTAAGATTATAACTGATTGTAATTATCTCAGTCAAATCCAATAACTGATCCCATGGGTGATAGTATGGGCTATTGTTGTTCGATCACGACACCTGTGCACAACCACCTCTCACCCACCCCATCCAAACCCCATCCCCAATTGCCTAATCAGCGTTGGGAAATTGCCCCCCTCAAAACTGAACAAGCTAACCAACTCGCCCAAGCTAGAGGCATTTCCCCCCTAATCGCTCAACTCCTTATTAATCGGGGTATTGAAACCTCTGAACAAGCGCAGGTTTTCCTCAATCCCCTATCTCAGGTGATGCCTGCACCAATTGATGAATTTCCCGATTTGGCAATTAGTGTCGAGATGCTCACTGAAGCGATCGCAAATCAAGAAAAAATCGCTATCTGTGGAGACTACGATGCTGATGGCATGACCAGCACGGCTTTGTTACTCAGAGCATTACGCTGGTTGGGGGCGGATGTAGACTACGCCATCCCGAGCCGGATGACAGAGGGTTATGGCATCAATACACGGATTGTGGAAGAATTTGCGGAGGAAGGGGTGGGTGTGATTTTAACGGTTGATAATGGTATTGCTGCCCATGAACCTATCGCTAGAGCTGTAGAACTGGGAATAACGGTTATTGTAACTGACCACCATGACCTACCTCCAGAACTTCCAGACGCTGATGCCATTCTCAATCCTAAGCAATTGCCGGAAGAGTCACCCTACCGAAGTTTAGCTGGTGTAGGGATAGCTTACATTTTAGCTATCTGTCTAGCACAAGAACTGGGTCAACTCAAAGGCTTGACGCAACAGCTGTTAGAACTATTTACTCTGGGAACTATTGCGGATTTAGCCCCTTTAACGGGGATCAACCGACGTTGGTTAAAGCGAGGCTTAGGGTTATTGCCTCAATCTCAATTAGCAGGAGTTCAAGCATTAATCGAGATAACTGGGGTTAAAGATGACCAAAAATCCCTTAAGCCGGAGGATATTGGATTTAGACTAGGACCAAGAATTAACGCTATTGGTCGCTTATCGGATCCCCAAATTGTAATTGAACTGCTGACGACTACTGCACCCGAAGTAGCACGTGAGAGGGCAATGCAGTGTGAAGAAGTGAACCAACGGCGTCAGCAATTGTGTGCTGATATTGAACAAGATGCGATCGCATTTATTGAAGACACTGGAATAGATTGGCAACAGAAGCGAGTATTAGTGATTGTCCAACCGAATTGGCATCATGGAGTGATTGGCATTGTTGCCTCCCGATTAGTAGAGCGCTATGGTGTCCCAGTCTTTATTGGAACCTATGAAGACGACGACCAACAACACATTCGCGGTTCAGCAAGGGGCATAACTGAATTCAATATTTTTGAAGCCTTAGAGTTCTGCAAAGAGTTACTGGGCAAATATGGAGGACACAAAGCAGCTGGCGGATTTTCCCTACCTGCTGAGAACTTAAGCGCTTTTGAAGAATCCCTTAGCCGTTTTGCCCATCAATCTCTAAAACCTGAACACCTCAAACCCCTAGTTGCTATCGACGCTAGCCTAGAATTCCCTCAAATTACCTCTAACCTCTACCAGCAATTAGATCTGCTTCACCCCTGTGGCATTGGCAATCGGGATCCTGTCTTTTGGAGTGCCAATGTCCAAATCCTTGAGCAACGAGTTGTTGGTAAGGGACACATTAAGCTTACCTTGAATCAGGACAATCAACCAGTCACGATTCAAGCTATTGCTTGGCGTTGGGGGGAATACTTCCCTTTACCTAAACGAGTAGATATTGCCTACAAGTTGCGAGAGCATCATTGGGAGGGCAACACGACCATTGAGTTAGAGTTAGTGGGTGTCCGTCTACCCGTAGTTACTAGTACCTCAAGCCCCAAAAAAGCAGAATTTTATTACAATCAGCGCCGCTACACCTGTAGCCTTTGGGAATCTTTAAATGAACTAAGGATTAGAAACCCGGAAGGGAAAGTCCTAGCGATTCAGAAAGGACAACGCATTGGACTTTTGGGTACTAAACGGGAAGATGCTAAAGAAGTTAATGTCACTAAACCTCCTTACTACCCCTTGATCAAAGCAGCAACTCGTGCGTTGGGACTCAGCTAAGGAGTTGAAAGTTGACAAGTTACAGGTTGCTGACAAGTTGAAAGTTAACAAGTTATAGGTTGCTGGCGAGTTGAAAGTTAACCAGTTACAGGTTGCAGGTTTTCTACTGAACCTTGGCCAAAAGGCCACGCGTGCGCGTTCAACCTTCAACCTTCAACCTTCAACCCCGTCACCTTCAACCCTCTATTAAAGGTCGCCTCTAAGAGCATATAGGGCGAAAATGACCACTGGACCAGCAATCACAACAGCTGCCAGCATAGTCAACTGAGCAATCAATACCCAATCGATGTTACCTATAAAATCTAAAAAAGCTAAATACATGTGTTCTCCAGAATTAACCCAACAAAGCCGATGGTGACTAATCACAATCCATCCCTTAGATATTACTGGGTAATGATCTGTTTTTTTTAAGTAAGTTTACAAAAATATACAAAACTCAACGGCAAGCCTGACCACACCTATCACGGGTGAAAACTCGCTAAGCTAGATCTACTTTAAGTTTGTAGCTCTTTTTTCAAAGTCATGGCCACTTGGAGTTGTGTAAAGCAATGTGGCGCTTGCTGTCATCTTGACCCAGCTGAGCGTCCAGGATTAGAGGAGTATCTGCTACCAGAAGAGCTAGCGCTATATTTGAGTATGGTAGGTGAGGGGGGATGGTGTATAAATTTCGACCACACCACCCGTGAATGTCGTATTTATCCCCATCGACCTCGTTTCTGTCGGGTGGAACCTGAGGTATTTCAGGATATGTATGGGGTGGAGGAAGCAGATTTAAATGATTTTGCCATTGACTGCTGTTTGGAGCACATTGAAGCACTTTATGGAGATTGCTCTCTGGAAATGCTGCGCTTTGAGCGGGAAATATGGAGGGAATAGGGAAAATCGAAATTAATGAGTAACGAGTAACGACTAACAAGTAACGACTAACAAGTAACAAGTAACAATGCGTGTAAAAATTTGTGGCATTACGAAACCGGAGCAAGGAAATGCGATCGCAAAATTGGGAGCAACAGCATTAGGCTTTATTTGTGTACCAGGCTCTCCTCGTTACGTTACACCCCAGCAAATTCAAGTCGTGGTCAACCACTTGTCCGTATCAGTTGACCGCATTGGTGTGTTTGCTAATACCTCTACGGAAGAAATCACTCAAATTGTCGCTGATTCAGGGATAAATGCCGTTCAGCTGCATAGTAATGAATCCCCAGAATTTTGCCAAAAGCTGCGCCAAGCTTTACCAGAGATTGAAATTATTAAAGCCTTAAGGATAAGAACTCCAGAATGTTTAAATCAGGCAGATAGTTATTTGAGTTGTGTAGATACACTATTGCTAGATGCTTACCATCGAAAAATGTTGGGCGGCACTGGTAAAACCTTAGACTGGCAAAGGCTACAAAAATTTCGTCCCACTATCCCTTGGTTACTAGCTGGTGGCTTGACACCAGATAATGTCTTAGATGCCCTAACGTTGGTGCAACCCAGTGGGATTGATCTATCCAGTGGTGTAGAGCGAACACCAGGTGATAAAGATTTAAAAAAGGTTGCTCGGTTATTCGAGAAATTAGGATCAAGAGTTTAAGGTTGAAGGTTAAAATTTAAATGTTTAATGTTAAGTGTTAAATGTTGAAGGTTGAAGGTTGAAGGTTGTTGGCCTTTGGCGTTCGGTGTAGGGTAGGTTTAAGATTAAAGATCAATAGTCAACAGTCAACAAGGTTTGGGATGATTCTAATGGAATGGTAAAGTGGAATTGACTACCTTGATTTTTCCCCTCAGACTTAGCCCAAATTTTTCCACCCATACCTTTAATAATCTGACGACAGATAGCTAGACCAAGACCTGTGCCACCAACAGTGCGTCGGAGTGAATCTTCCTCTTGATAAAAACTCTCAAATATTGCGTCTAGCTGACTCGGTTCAATACCCCTACCAGTATCTGCTACAATTAGCTCTAGCATGGGATTACCGTGGCGATTCTTGGTTACGAATCCTATCGACTCTGGTTGAGTTTCATTGATTTGGGCTTGGATAGTGATTTTACCCCCTGGCTCAGTAAACTTACAGGCATTATCTAGGAGTTTGGTTAAGACTTCTACCAACCGTTCTTTTGAACCTATAGAAAACTGTAGATCCGGGCTACGGTAATCCCATTCAGGCGAGATTTTAAGCAGTATTGCCTGCTACTGCGCGATTGCTGAAGGCTTGACCAAAAATCCCCAGTTAGAGATGCTGTAGTAATCGTGCCGACGATTGATTACAGCACTCGCCTGTATTTGCTTATTCAGTTGATTCCACCAGTACCAAACGTGTTTGCTCGGATTCACTCCGATCAAAGCGGTTAAGGCACTGGGTAGTCTTTCACTCAATCCCATACCGCGTCTAGCAATCACCAACGCGGCCACTTCATCGCTGGCAAGTCCATACATCCGGGCGTACTTCACCATCCCGATCAAACTGCTATAAGCAGGGTTGACCGTGAAGACATAGACGCCACGGTTAGAGCAAATCGAATTCAGCAGCTCAAAGAATCGGCTATAGGCCCACCCTGATAGCATTCGAGCGTATTTCCGTCCCAATTCTCTGAATGCTTCTTTTTTCTTGCCAAAATCTAAGGTTTCGTGGACTATCGGACATTGATAAGTTTTAGCCAGCGTCACCAGTTGTAGACAAGCATCAACTATCTGAGCATCCTGTTTGCCACTGGGTAGACCTTGCTGTAACGGGATTTGTCCGTGAGCTTTCAGGTTTCCATCAGCGTCAACATAAGCCCACCCAACGCTACTTGGGTTGAGATCGATACCGATACAGCCATATCGGGAATGCTGTGAGACACGCTGAAGCTTAGCAGGCGTGAACTGAACAGCCGCTACCCACTTGTGATCTTTGCGGTAGAAATGCCAGGTTCTAGAACCATCGTCAGGCAGGCGGTTGATGTTGCGGTCAAAGTCACCGATAACTGCCGAAACGTATTGTCCATACTTGGACTCAAGACATTTGGGAACTCGGAAGCGGATCGTTTCACCGTCCCATTGACAAACCTGATTTCCCCAGGTCTCATCTTTGCTACCAACAACAAATACCTGACCGTAAGGCACCTTAACCTGTAGCTGAGCTACTTTCAACCCTTCGATTTTTCTCTCTAGGTGGGCGATATAACGTTTCTTGTGATGGATTTGGAAGCGTAGATTTTGCCAATTGGTGTCACGATATCGTAACGAACAAGACAGTGGGAATTTACAACCAGTTTTACTGTTCTGCCAGTTCTTTTTAGCGTAGAATTTTCGACCATTAGCTAATCGCTTCTGTGCTTTCCTCAAGCAGTCCTTAGCGCTTTTGAACTTACCTGACAGTTGCTCAATGTGGTTTTGTCTACACTCGGCCGCAGAATCCACAGCGCCTTTAGCACTAGCAATCACACCGTTAGCGTGACGTTTGTTAATACCGTAAGTCTGCTGTAGGTAAGTGTTCCACTGCCCTTTGTTGAAGTCACCTGATCGCAACTGGGTAACCGTTTCGATTTTTGCCTGACGGAATATCTGTGAATACTCAAACAGAAACATCTCAAAGTCGCTGCAACCTAGAGCGTTCATTCGCTCTGACAGTTGCGGCAAGGCTTTGCAGTAGGTAAGAGTAGTCGGTTTTTTCTTCATACGTGCTATTATAACACAGTAAAATCATGTGTTATGAATCATGGCAAAAACATTAACTATAGACATTTCAGACGACGGGCAAGCGATTATAGAAAGATATTTTCAGCGCTCAAAAAGGTCTCAGACCGATGTGATCAGAGACTTAATTAGAACTGTGGTGAAAAATCGGCTTAAACGCCTAGAAAAATCTACAGATAGTCCATTGAATCAATAGATTTTCGTATGCTGTTTACAAACCATTTTGATCAAACCAACCCTTTTGATCAAGGGATTATTTATTAGTTGTTAGCTGTTAGCTTTTGGAAGTTTGAATATTCACTACTGAGTTGATCTGGTACCGTTGCCCCAGAAAGCTCAGCCTGACCCAAATCTACATTTGAGAGAGTAACCCGTCTCAAGTCTACCTGACTCAAAATTGCTCCACTCAAGTTTGCTTGAGAAAGGTCAGCATCACACAGATTTGCCCTAGTCAAGTCTGCCTGGTGCAGACAAGCACCAGTCAAGTTAGCCCCTCTTAAGTCAGCGTAGCGTAGGTCTGCCCTGGTTAAATTGGCTCCTCGCAAATCGGTATCCTGAAGAACGGTTAATCTTAAATCGGCTCGGGTTAGAATAGCTTGGCGCAGGTTTACTCTAGTCAGATTCGCCCGAATCATAAATGCCTGACTCAAGTTAGCCTGCACTAGAGAGGTTTTTTTCAAATTGGTTCGCCACAGTTTCGCTCCAGTCAGATTTGCCTGATTAAGGTTGACTTCCTGTAAAACCGCGAGACTCAGGTTGGCGTCAGCTAGGTTGACTCGTCTGAAAATTACTCCAGTCAGATTGACTTCACTCAGGTTGATTTGCTGGAGATCTACTCCACGGAAATCCCTCTCACCTGCTGAATAACGCTCTAGAAGCTCAATAGTATCCATTTGGGGTATCCATAGCTGGCAGCTGCGCCAACATGACATAGTGTTAATTTTAATGTAACATAATGTTAAGAATACTTTTTGTATGTAAATGATTATGTTAAATTAGGAAGTTTTATCCGGAGATAAGCTATTCTTATCGGTGCCTGCAATCGATTGGTGATAAAATATGAAGCTTACCCGAACAGGTAAGTGTCGGCTTCAAGCTAACCCTAGCTATTCCTTGTGCTTTTAAGCTGGCGTAAAGTCTTTGCTGACTTGGTGTGGGATGCCACAATAGAGATCCAACTCAAGATCTAAGAGCAGTTTTCACAATTGATAGCCCAATAGCTGATTTGGGGGTAAGCTCAGAATAAGCTGTTGCTGTAACCAACGCTATGGTCTACTGATTTTAAAACTGCGTTCACCAGATCGAATGTTGCTCTGATGATTATCATCAATCTGTTGTGATTAGCCGTTCTGATAAGGAAAAATTGCCGTGGAAGCTGGGAATCAGCAAAGGATTTTAGGCTATTTCATTGAAGAAGCGAAAGAACACCTGGAAACCATTGAACAGGGACTGTTAAATCTGGGCTCAGTGGTCAATGAACCAGAGACGGTTAATGAATTGTTTCGCGCTGCTCATTCTGTTAAAGGCGGGGCGGCGATGTTGGGATATACAAGTATTCAAAAGACTGCCCATCGTTTAGAGGATTCTTTCAAAGTACTTCAAGAGAATAAGATTAAGGTTGATCAACAGCTGGAGACTCTGTTTTTAAAGAGTTATGATACCCTCAAAGCTTTGATTGATCTGTTGGAAGGACCGTTTGGGTTTGAGCAAAGTGAAGCAGAAAAAATTCTAAAAGCAGCTCAGCCAGGCTTTGAACAATTACAGAATTATCTCAAAACTTTGGTCAGTGGTGAGAGTCAATTACCAGCGGCAATGGCTTCTAGCTCTGCTGCTGAAAAAGCGATTCGTTCTGATCAAGTTTCGACTAGCAAAGCTTCTTCTTCAGCAAAAGGGAAATTTCCCCCAGACTTTGGGCCGAAGGTGATTAGCCTGCTTAAAGATATGCTAGAGCTGTTTAAACAATCTTCCACACCAACCAATCGCCAACAACTTCAAAAGCTTTGTAAGCGTCTGGCTCAACTGGGGGCTGGGATTGGTAGTTGGCATAAATTAGTGGGAGTTTGCCATAAAGCGATCGCAAATCCTCAAAACTCCTATATCCAGTTAGCACCATTAGTGATCAAAGAACTCAAAGAAGCTAGTGACCAGTTGCAAGCAGCACAGGGTAATCTAGAGGAGTTGCGAAAGGCAGCGGCTGCGATCGCTCCGAGTTCAGCACTGCAAAAACTAGCAGCTGTAGGATCTACTCGGCCAAACCGAACCACTAAGGGTAAGGAAATTACGATTGTGCTAGAACCAAAAGCCGCCGCCAAGGTACTGATCCAAGCCTTTGATAAACCCCAGCTGTCAAAACTGGTTAAGTTACTGATTCCAGCAACTCGTGCTTCTTCCTAGGCCAACGAATCGCACTTTTGATTAACGTCCTAAGTGCCGTGATGCCAGCTGCATGGCATCATAAATATCCACATCCCCATCCCCATCAGCATCTAGAAAGCCACTGAGTACAGAATTAGAACCAAGGGGATTCTCAATATTGGTGCCAGTCTTGAGGAAATTCAACACTACGGGTACCAGGGTGGGTAGCATGGCTTGAATGATACCAGCATTAATACCTGTCTTGCTAGTAATTTCTCCAACAAGCTCCTGAATCTGAGGCGCACTAAAGAGCATATTGACCACTTGAGAACTAGCACCAATGCCACCAAATTGATTAACTAGTGCTTGTACCTGCTCATCTCCTTCATTTCTGCGCTTTTGTTGCAGCGCTGAACGCACATACTTACCTACAATTGAGGTGGCAGATTGCACCGCTGAGGGATTGGTGTGATGGTTACCACTCAACTGCTGTACCGTGTCCAGAATATCCCCTAGCTGACTAGAACTAGCTTGTTGTGTAGGACTATTAATGGCACTGAGAATACTATTGAATAAGTTCATTGTTTTTTAAAAGATTTAAACAGTCAGATGTGAACAGTTGTTTCCCAAATCAATTATAAATTGCTGATATATATAGCGAAAGGCAAGAGGCAAGAGCGATGCAGCGCGGTCTTGGGGGTTTCCCCCATGAGCGACTGCATCAAGACGGCAAGAGGCAAGAGGGGAAAGATATCCGGAGTTTTATTGCACAGCCTCTTGGGTTCAGAAGATGGGGGAATTCTTGCCGGATCTTCTAAGATTAATAATTAAAACCTATCCTATCTTCCATGCCCCTGCCACGTCTACTAACCCTAATTATTGGCCTCATTATTATTCTGGGGCTAATGCTTTGGTTGATTAATGGTATATACCAACTATATATCCAAATTTCCTTTACTGCTCCGGTACTGGCTAATTTACTGCTGCTGTTGGTGATTACCTTGCTAGGGCTACTAATATGGGCCTTAATCTACACCATGGGGTTATTTGGTAAATCCCGGAAACGGCCAGGTAAGGGTCGTCTGGAACCTAAAGCCCCGGAGGTAAAAACTGAAGCAGCAGAAGAAACCCTTAAAGCAGTAAGGCAACAGGTCAAACAGATTCAGGATGAAGTGTCACGGCAAGCGATGCTGCGTCGCTCTGAGGAAATTGAAGCTATCCTCTCCCGTGGGGAACTGTTAGTGGTAGTGTTTGGTACTGGTTCAGCGGGGAAAACTTCTCTAGTCAATGCTTTGATTGGTCGGATGGTGGGTGAAGTCGGTGCGCCCATGGGAACGACGGAGGTTGGGGAAACCTACAAACTAAAGCTGAAGGGATTAGAACGCCCAATTCTGATTACTGATACACCAGGAATTTTAGAATCTGGCGTGGTTGGCACTCAGCGAGAGCAATGGGCACGACATTTGGCAACGGAAGCGGATTTGTTGTTGTTCGTGGTGGATAACGACTTACGACACTCAGAGTATGATCCATTCCGAAAGTTGGCAGAGATTGGGAAGCGATCGCTTCTTGTCTTCAATAAAATTGACCTGTACACGGAACAAGACTCAGAGAGGATTCTAGCACGATTGCGCCACCGAGTAAGGAGCTTTATTGCTGGTTCAGATGTAGTTGCGATCGCAGCCAATCCCCAGCCTGTTACCCTAGAAAATGGTCAGCTTTGCCAACCTGAACCGGAAATTTTGCCCTTAATCCGTCGCTTAGCTGCTGTATTAAGAGCAGAGGGAGAAGAGTTGATTGCTGATAACATACTGCTACAATCCCAACGGTTAGGCCAAGAAGCTCGACACATCCTCGACAAGCAGCGCAGGCGAGAAGCAGATAAGGTGGTGGAACGGTTCCAGTGGATTGGAGCAAGTGTAATTTCTCTGACTCCTTTACCTGTGGTGGATTTGTTAGCAACTGCAGCAGTCAATGCCCAAATGGTGGTGGAAATTGGCAAAATCTACGGCTGTGAACTGAATATGGAAAGGGGTCGGGAATTAGCCCTATCCTTGGGAAAAACCTTAGCTAGTTTGGGCATTGTCAAGGGAGCGATTCAAATCCTTAGCACTACACTAAGGTTGAATCTTGCCACCTATATTGTCGGCAAAGCGATTCAGGGGGTAACCGCTGCTTATCTAATCCGAATTGCTGGGAAAAGCTTTATTGAATACTTCCGCAATGACCAAGACTGGGGAGATGGAGGGATGAGTGAAGTGGTCCAGAAGCAGTTTCAGTTAAACCAGCGGGATGAGTTTATTAAAGCCTTTGTCAGTGAAGCGATCGCAAAAGTAGTCAAACCTCTGACAGGGAAACCAGAAGCCCAATCACCAATCGATGAAAGGGACTAAATCAAGGGCAAAGCCAGGAAATCATAAATCTCCGCCAGAATGCCTATCAAATCGACTCACATTCCTGTTTAATGAAATAGAGTAGATTCAATGTTTTCTCCAGCCCCCCATGCCCCTCACATCAATGGGGGTTTCTTTTTATCTATCGTTTTATATATCCTTTTCTCAAGGAGACTCATCCACTACCTATAGTCAAAGCACTAGGTAGCAAGCTTCACCCTGCCCCGATTTACAGCGTGGAGCAATCTGTCGATGGAGTCTCGCTCTTCGGAGGTGAGTGAATCCTCCAATAGTGCTGCCATCAATCCATATCGATCAGCAAGAGTAATTTTTCCAGAGCTGCTAACTTTAGCAAATAGTTCTGGTATAGCACCGGGAATAAGACGAACTGGAGCCAACATTATACTATAGGGTAATGGCTGTTGTTTATATTTTTAACCTTTTTCCGGAGCTTGGGGATGTGGGGCTATACCCCCTGTGATATTAATTCTGGTTGGGTACCCATAATCTTAGGGAGGGTGGGGAGAAACGGAGGTGTGGGGAGATGGGAAGATGGGGGAGATTTTTATTAAAGGTAATTATTCTGAGATGATATCAGAAGTCAGGATTCAGGAATCATAATCATTGATTTTAAAGTAATTTTTCGATAAATTGGGAAAAAATAAGCAAATATATCTTTATACTACTGCTATGCTGGCTTAATTATTCTGCTAAATTCTTCTAAGGAGACCCTACTTCTGAGCTAACAGTGCTTTAGCCTTTTGCCAGAGAGCATCCAACTCATCTAAGGTGTAATCAGACAGTGGGCGCTCAGCCAATGCTTCCACTTGGGCTAACCTTTCAATAAAGCGTGCTTGGGTTCCCTGCAAAGCAGCTGAAGGGTCAAGGTCATACCAACGCGCTATATTAATCAGAGTAAACAGTACGTCTCCCAATTCTGCTTCCTGGTGGGCTTTATCGTCCTGTTCAAGTGCTTGTTGAAACTCAGCCAATTCTTCGTGAAACTTATCCCAAACTCCCTCAACATTATCCCACTCAAACCCACCACTAGCGGCCTTTTTCGATATCTTCATCCCAGCCATTAGGGGGGGAAGGGTTTTACTATAGCGACTGAGTTTATGACTCAATAATTGCTTATCCGCAACGGTTTCTCCTTTCTCTGCTGCCTTAATGTCCTCCCAGTTTTGACGCACCTCCTCGACATTATCAACCTGGACATCACCGAACACATGGGGATGACGGCGGATTAGTTTTTGAGTAATCCCCTGAGCTACCTCGGTCAAGGTAAACTGACCTTGCTCACTACTAATCTGAGCTTGCAGAACTACCTGCAATAACAAATCCCCCAACTCCTCTGCGATCGCATTTTGATTGTTACTGCGAATCGCATCCACTACTTCATAAGCTTCTTCAATCACATAAGGAATTAGGGACTGAGGGGTCTGAGCCAAATCCCAAGGACAACCACCCTCAGGCGATCGCAATCTGGCTACCACATCAATCAACTCTTGCAAAGCGGCCAACATCGAAACCTGATCAACTGGCTGAGCTTGTTCCGGGGAAGTAGACATAAAACCGAAAAGCGAAACGCCACTTAATTAGTCTTAACGAAATCTACCACTAATGCCAAATTTTAACCAGCTAATGATACTGGAAAACCCGATCACATCTAACTTCCCTTGCCTTTGCGTGCTTTGCGTCTTTGTGGTTTACTCTTACCAGCACCCCTACCCTTGCTCCTCCCTTGCTTGGGAGACCATAACCCCGTGATCCCCCCTTTTTTAAACTGCTTATAAGCGGAACTTCCCCAATCACTGACAAAATGCGCGATCGCACCCAACTCCAATCCCACCACACAGGCCATCAACCAGGTACGATATTCCCACACCCTACCGCCCAGCCCTTGAATCAGCTCTAGCCAACGATATTAAGCAAATGTCAGGTATATGGCCAGAGCATTGCCCATTGTAATTAACTATAATTAGCCAAAATTTTACGAATTTGATCCTCAATAGTATCTGGTTTCTCCACCATCGCCATATGTCCACATTCAGCAATTTCAATCACATTGTCCCCACAGGATTGAAAGAGACTGTGAAAACTAGCCAGATGACGCACATATTTCGGTTCCATTACCTTATCCTGACTACCAGCAATGAAATAAACAGGTTGTTTTAGTCGGGAAACAACCTGAGGTAAGCGATGCACCTCAGCTTCTGTGGTAGAATCTAGTAACGTCCTCAGTGCAGCTTCCGCGTTAGCAGTAACAAAATCAATAACCCGTTGACGTCCCCATTTCCGGGAAATAGGATGCGCTACCTGAGCCCGGGTAAACAGTAAATCGAGTAAAGGGACATAACACAACCAACGGGGACGGCGTTTTACCAACTGCTCACCAGCCAGCCGAAAGCGCTCAAATTCTTCTTTAAGATAAATTCCACCACCAGCATTAAGACAGATTACCCCTTGAATCCTCTGAGGCAGCAAATAGGCACCCCATAGAGCAATGCTACCCCCTAGGGAATGACCAACTAACCAAGCTTGTTCGATTCCCAGTTTTTCTAACAGGATGCCCAAGTCCTCAGCATAGGCAGCTAAGCTATAGCGGTCAGTGGATGAAACAGCAGTCTCAGGAAATGGTGATTCCGAGTCCCGGTTAGATGTTGAGCTTTGAGTGTTATGAATTTGGGACTGGGATTCACCGAATCCCCGCAGGTCATAGATCAGACACTGATACTGCTGTGACAACCTATAAATTAGAGGTTGCCAATAGCTACGGCTTAACAGCCAGCCGTGGATGAAAACCAGAACAGGGCAGGATGATTGGGTAGGAGGTGTTAATTCGTAAGTATGGGATATTCCTAGAATGTTAATGCTTGCCATACCTTGATCTTATCGAAGAATTAACAGGATAGGAAATTCGTCAGTGATTTTAATCACAACGGGTCGCACCTGTGCTTGTCACCTTTTTATGACTAAAACACTTGACCTAGTAATCGCCTCCGAATGCTTTCAGCAATTTTTTGACCTAAATAATCGGGAATCAAGTTTCCGTTAGGGCCTAGTAGGTAAAGAATCAGCCTGGTTCGTCCCCGCCACACCAGCAAGTTGGCATTGACCACCAGTAAATCCTCTTGCCAGATGGCATACATAACTTTGTAAAATAATCCAGGTTGGTTATTTGCCTCAATTAACAGCGCTGGTAGATGAAACACTGGGTCTACATAAAATTCTGTTTCTACCTGCTTCAAGCCAGCATCGAGATTAAATTCCACTGCCAGCATTTGTTCCACCTCAAAGCGCCCTGCCAAAGCCTCTCTCAGGGCACGGCAGACATTTTCTGAGGTTTTGTGGGTCAGCGCTTTCCGGTTACGAGACACCACTAGTTTCATAAACACCAGCATTGGTGGACTAATTTGACCATAAAGACTGAGACTGTGGATAGTCAGTCCATAGGCAGTCAGAACGCCAAAAATGTCACTGAGCAGAAAAGACTCATTCCGGTAAGCAAAGTGCAGGACACTTTTTGAGCCTTCCGGTTTGATCTCAATTACAGCATGTTGGGTTTTATAGAGTCGGTAAGCAAGTCTGAGGTTGTGCAGTTGGATCTCACTACTAACAAACTGCTCATAGAACTTAGGAAACGCTCGGTTGAAGCGTTTCAGGATTTCTTGTTGGGATGATTTCCAACCCACAGTCATCGATAGGGGTAGGTGGCTATTCTTGTTTATCAAAAGGTGCGCGCCCGTTCGCGCCCCGCGTCGGGCTTTGCCTCAAGGTGCTACCCAAGGTCGGGTAACCCGGCCTTGGAGGGGCGCACCGCCACGGGAATTTAATTGTTAATGGTAAGAGCGCACCTAAGCTTTTTGAGTTAACACAACCCGGTAAGCTTGTAGAGGGACTTACAAAAATACTGATAAAAGAGCCTTAAATCTATATATAGATAGAGTTTAACATTGATTTGCTTGATTTATTGATATATCTGGGTTTGAGCCCTTTTTGGCTATTTGGTGTATTTCCAAGGGTTTCCTCTGGGTTTGAGGCTTTTGTCTTGCTCAAAACTCTCTAAGTCCCCCGAGGCAACAACAAGGGCGGATCTGATTCATTTTTCACCAATTCTGCTGATTAGCCTAGTCTAACTAATCTTCCCCAACTTCCCCACCTTCGGTAGCTTGCCGACTTTCCTTGTTAGGTGCGCTCTTACCATTAATAATTAAATTCGCCACGGTAAGAGCGCAGCTGTTGATGCAAAACGCGAGTGGCGCATGGGTCTGTGTGCGGAACACCGCCATGGTCCTTTGGAGACACTACGTGAACGCACCGCTGTTTGCCCCGTGGAAACCCCCGTCACGCCACTGCATCGGTTGTTGATTTAGATTCGCTCAAGGGCAGCAAACAGCTGTGCCCCCTCCGAGGCGAGCATCTTACCCAAGCGACTTCAAAGAGCGCGACCGATGGGAATGCTAGGATAAGAATTTATATAGGAGGCTTAATAGGAGGCTTAATTGTGGTATTATCATTTGCACAAAGAATTAGTTTCAGATCAAGGTAGGTCGGGTATGATAGTTTTCCTGGTGGAATAAAACCAATAGATCAAAGATCACTTTCTGTTTTTTGAAACAAACATTTAAGTCTGGCTCTGGTTGACCGAGACCCAGAACGTCTGAGCCGTCAGGGAAAGAAGACCATTACCAGTTCAAGTAGCTCACAATTATGATAACGCCACTGTCACACCTGCATGGGTTTTTGGAAAAGCTTCTTTAGCAGTTCTGACACTGCTTTGCCTCAAACACGACCGGAAGGAGATACCGTAGAAGGTGTAAAATATCGCACCGACGGTACCTCACGGGTATTTTTCAGTACAACACGAGAAATTGACCTGTACGAATTGGAAGAACTTTGTGATGCTGTTGGTTGGTCTCGCCGTCCTCTGCGCAAAGTTAGGAAAGCCATTCAGCATAGCTTTTTGGTTACTTCTATGTGGTACCAGCGAGGTAACACGAGGCGCTTAATTGGCTTTGCCCGTGCCACTTCTGATCATGCTTTCAATGCGACAATCTGGGATGTAGTGGTTCATCCAGATTTCCAAACCAAGGGACTGGGCAAAGCTTTGATGAGATATATGATCAAAAAATTGCGCAGCCAGGATATTAGCAATATCACCTTATTTGCTGATCCTCAAGTGGTAAGTTTTTACCGTAAAATGGGATTTATGCCTGACCCAGAAGGTATTAAAGGCATGTTCTGGTATCCAGATTAATCTCGAGTACACACAAAGCGCCAAAAGTGAGTTATACTGGTTATACTACATTAGAGGTAGCACCCGGGATGTAGCGCAGCTTGGTAGCGCGCCTGCTTTGGGAGCAGGATGTCGCAGGTTCAAATCCTGTCATCCCGATTTTAAATTCATAAGTCAATCAGTCCATAAGTAAATCCGTAAATCAGTCAAGACACTAGGGTAAACTCAGTGGAACTTGATACAGTCAGGTAAAGTCAAACTTGATACAGTCAAACTTGATACAGTCAAACTTGATAAGAGTTAGCTACAGGGGGATTAAACGCCACTGATCAGCGCTTGTTAACAAGCCAGGTCAAGCTATGATCGATCAAGTTTGATTTGAATCTCTGCCTCTACTAGAGGTTAGTGAGGTGCGTTCAGATCTCTCAGTGAGCAGGGTATTCTAGTTGTAACAGGCTCTTCTTCGTTAAAATTCGAGGTAATTTCTATGAAATCATTGTTCCGTTGGGGCACAACATTAAGTTTAGTAGCGAGTGCCTTACTAGGCTCAGTGAGTGTGGAAAATTTAGCGGCACTGGCTCTGACCGAAGAGCAGGTAAGAGAAAAGTTGAAAGCTGTACCTGTATTTGCAGTTACTGATAGTAAAGGTTCGCCACTAGTAGCCTCAATTCCAGATCAGCAAGATCAAAAGAAGACTACCTCAGTGGCAGGTGTGTTTATTAGCCAAGAAGATGCTAATGC
>NZ_JAAHHZ010000230.1:0-7616 GCF_010672005.1 Moorena sp. SIO4A5
TCACCTCGTTGGTGGAGGCTAATTGTTCGGTCATGGTTGCTTCTAATTGCTTACCAGAGGCAGCAATTTGGGTGGTGGAGCTAGTCATTTGGATACCAGACTGCTGCACCTTATAGATCAATGAATTAAGGTTTTCAGTCATCTTTTTGAGAGATTCCAGTAATTGTCCAATCTCATCCGTTGAGGTAATTTCCACCTTGGTACTCAGATTACCAGCCGAAACTTCTTCTGCTATATCTACTGCTTTGTTTAACGAATTAACAATATCGCGGGTGACAAAAATTCCAAAACCTAGAGTAGTACCAATGATTAAAATGAAAGCAATCAGTACGATGTTGATGGTACGCTTTTGGTCTTCTTTCGCAAGATTGGCTGAGTTTTGAGATAATGTAATAGCTCGCCGCAATAGACTCCTCATTTCTGCTTTCAGTTCTTCTGCGGACTTTTGCATCCGTTCTGCAGCAAATTCCGCTTGATCGGGTTGATTATCAACAACTAAACTGAACGCTTCTTCAGATTTATCACCATAACGATCATGCATTCTTTTATATAACTCTAATTCAGATTTAAAATCTGACCAGTAGTCTTTTTGCTGATTACTTAAGGCTTTTTGGATTTCACGTTTGAGGATGTTATCAACTTTTATAAGAGCGTCGTCCACTAATCCATCCCTTCGGTTGAACTCCGCTCTGGCTTCACTAAATGTGTTTCTAGCAGTGGTGCTTTCTGCATATCGGTAATTAAATCGAAAAGCTCGTTCAAAATTAACCCTCTGAGCAAGTTGACTTTCTTGCATTTCCGTCATGTGCTGGATAAGGGGAAGATCCTCTTCAGCTATCTTACCGATTTCATTCGCTAACTTTGACAGTCCTATCCAGCTAATTCCCCCCCCTAAAAGTATGGTCAAACTAGAGAAGATTAGTAGACCTAGTAGTTTAGTTGCAATTTTCATTTAATTCCAAGTAGCCCCTGTTGCTATTGACTTTTTAGGTTTTGTAGTCGTTGAATTCGCTGTCGGATTACCGTAGCTTTAGCCAGATCCCCACGATTTTCTTGAAGTAAAGCCAGATGAAAGAGTGCTTCGTAGGAATTCGGTTTCAGGTAAACCGCTTTCTGGAAGCATTGCTCAGCCTGCTCGTCATTGCCCAAGGCCTGATGGACTTCTCCGAGTAACACATAAGCCTCAGCACTAGTCAAATTTTGACTTAGGTAAGTTTGGCACAGTGTCACCGCTTCCTCCAAATTTCCTTGATTAGCTAATCTCCTAGCTTTTTCAAGCAAGGATTCTTGTCCCTTTTCAAGCTCCCTTTGTAAGCAGGATTGTTTGATTCCTTTAGACTGTCGATTAACCAGAGCAGAGGGGGAAGATGATCTTGTTTGGTATTCCTGGTCTTGCTCCTGGTCCTGGTTTTGCCCTTGTATTGGATAGAGAGAATGGATCAGCGTCACTGGGGACTTATGACTCGGGAGTGACGATGAGGTTTCCCAATTTCTCCTGCGCCCCTGTTGAGAGTTCCTGGTCTGGGGTTGTCTAAGATCTTTCACCTTCTGATAGGCAAAAGCAAAGGGATAGCGAACTGACACAAATCGATTGGTAGTTCTTACTCCTGTTTCAGCAGACCCCACAAACAGCAAACCTTTAGGCATTAATAAGCGATCTAAGAGTTGTATAGCACGGAACCGGGAAGATTTATCCAAATAAATCAATAAATTGCGGCAGAATATAATGTCATAGTTGCTCTGAGCCAAGCCCAAGGGGTCTAGAATATTACCATGCTTAAAATTAACGGTATTGCGCACCAACTGACATAATTCATAACCATCTGCTGTTTGCTTAAAATAGCGTTTTTGTTGCTGTAGTTGGTTGCCCCGAAAGGAATTCCTGCTGTAGAGAGCACGTCGAGCTTTGTGCAATGCTTCCTTGCTGATATCAATAGCATCGACTCGAAACTGATTAGGAGTCAAACCCGCATCCAGCAAGGTCATAGCAATGGAGTAAGGTTCTTCTCCTGTAGAACAGGGTATACTTAATATCCGCAGGATGGGGTAGTTGGGGTTGGGCAACCACTCAGATATGACGTAACGACTCAGAAACCCAAAGGGTTTTCTGTCCCGGAAAAACCAAGTCTCTAAGACAACGACCGTTTCAATCAGTGATTCGAGTTCTTGAGGTGAGGTTTGCAGTTGTTGCAGATACGTTTGCTGATCCGGTAAGCCACAAGCCAATCGTCTGGTTTCTATCGCTCTAGCAATCTGCCTAGAACCAATAGTACTGCCATCCAAACCGATTTTCTTTCTTAGTAAAGCCTCAATAGTCGCCTGAATCATTACTATTAGTTAGTTAGTTGTTAGTTAATTGGTAGTTTTTAATTTTCTGCTCCAGGTAATAAGTATATCTGTTGGGACTCCGATAACAAATACTCTAGCCGAATTCGTTGGATCATGCCTTTTTCATCCATAATCATTTCTCCTAAATAAGGAGCGTCATTTATTTTTACTCCGGCATCGACCCACTCAGTATCTGGTTTGTTTAAGGTTTCTGTGATTCTTTCTGACATCAAACCGATGCAGTAATGAGTATTATTTTTGGCAATATAATTGACCATTATAATCCGTGTGCTTAAGTGGGAGCAGCTGGGAGTACCTTGAATTAAATGGCACAGATCGATGACTGGCACAATTGCACCTCGGTAGTTAAACAAACCAGCCACATAGTCAGGAGCTTGGTGTATTTTTCGGAGGTTGACTCTGGGAATTACCTCCACGACCTGAGAACTATCCAGGGCATAAAGGTCATTTCCTACATAAAAAATCAACATTAACATCGGTTAATTGATGGGAAAATTAGTGGGAATTGATATAACGATATTTAACATCATTTAGCCTCTAAATTTCTGAGTGCTCAAACCCCTAATTAGCTTTTATACCAATCCTAAATGAATTGTGAGAATTTTTGTTCCCAGATCCGCTGTTCCCGTCTTGATGCAAAGCGCGAGTGGGGGAAACCACGGCAGTCGCTCATGGGGGAGACCCCCAAGACCGCGCTGCCTTCCCAAGACCGCGCTGCATCGCTACTCCCTACTCCCTGTTCCCAGATCCGCTGTTCCCTGTTCCCTTTGGTATATGAACTAGATTATGAAGTAAATGTGAAGCTATGGTCATAGTGTGAAGATAATCTGGTTTTTATGAAAAAAATATGAAATTTATATGAATATAATGTGAACTAAACCAGGCTCATCGCAATTCGGGAAATTACGGCTACACATCAATTTGATCCATCTCGCCAGAGGCTAGACCGGCTTTTGCACAAGTTGCTCCGTTGGACTTGGAGCAAGCAGATTGACCCTAGGGCGTGTTTTCTTGCCTCGGAGATCCCCCATTATCCCCCTTAAAAAAGGGGGACGAGCGAGTATGGCTCCCCCCTTTTTTAAGGGGGGCTGGGGGGGATCATAATCTTGCGGAAAACTTTGAAAACACGCCCTAGCCTGCTACAGGGGATCTACTGAGTATCCAAGACCTTCACTGTTAGTTCACGCTTCTAGGGGCTATAAGAATTGGGGTGCAATGGTTTCAGGAATTGGGCGTAGTTCCACCCCCTCTTACCTGAAATCCATATCTGTCAAGGGATTTGAGCTCTTAATATTTACTTTATAAATTAGCTCTTAAGTGCTTTAATTATATTAAACTTAACAGCTGTTCGCGTAGCGTGCGCGTAGCGCATTAGCTGACCGCTGCATGGTGACAATTTGATTGAGTAATAAATAACTGAATTATGGCTGTGATTTTTGAATGGCTTAGCAAAGTCTGGAACATCGTCTCGAAGGTGTTTACCACCAAGCTGTTTCAGCTGGGCACCCAAGACTTGTCTCTGATTATGATAGTCCAACTCATAGTAATGGCTATCGTTACCTTATATATAGCTCGTAAACTTCAGGACCTGATTAAGCGTCGGGTGCTAACTCGCTTGGGGTTAGATCGTGGGACTCGCGAAGCATTGTCCTCCCTGATCGGCTATGTTCTAACTGTCATAGGATTTTTTATTGTTCTGCAAACGGCTGGGATTAACCTCAGTTCCCTGATTGTTTTTGCAGGGGCAATGGGTATTGGTTTAGGCTTCGGACTTCAGAATTTAACCGCCAACTTTATCAGTGGTCTGGCGATTCTGTTTGAAAAACCAATTAAGGTGGGAGACTATGTCAAAGTTGATGAACTTTCAGGAACTGTAGAAAAAATCTCGATTCGTTCCAGCACTATCCGCACTAATGATGGGGTATTTGTTATTGTTCCGAATACTAGTTTCCTGGAAAACAATGTAGTTAACTGGACTTATCAAGATCCTAGATCTAGGCTCAGAATTCCTGTTGATGTTCCCGATGAAAGCGATCCAGTCATGGTCACAGAGGTACTGTTAAAAGCGGCTCGCAAAGAACCAGAAGTTTTACCATCCCCTGCTCCTGAAGTATATTTTAAAGGGTTTGGAGACGGCATGGATTTTGAACTCTTAGTATGGATCGACAATCCACCAAATATGGAATCAATTCAGAGTAGTTTGTATTATCTGATAGAAGAACAACTTCGTGAGCAGGGAATCGAGCACGCCGAGCCTCAGAGAGACCTGTATATCCGAAATCTGAAGGACTTAGAATTTCTGGTACAAAAACCTCAACAAACACCTCAACAAACTGGTGCTGCTAACGGCTCATATTCTCAAGAAGAATACCTCTATAACAAAGCTGTAGCCGCTGCCAAAAAAAACAAAGTAAAAGCTAACTCTAGAGGAAAATTGACCCTGCGGGATCTCTTGCGGAAGGTGAGTTACTTTGAAAAGTGTAGCGATAGCGAGCTGCGACATATAATTCAGCAAGGATATCGTCAAATGCTCAAAGCAGAGGATATAATCTGTGAAGAAAACGACCCAGGGGATTCATTTTATATTATTCTATCTGGCTTAGTTGAAGTCTTTGTGGAATCAAGGGGAAAACGGATTGCCATCCGCAAGCCAGGGGAATTTATTGGAGAGATGTCTTTGCTTCTGGGTACCCCCCGTACCGCTACTCTTCGCGCCCTAGAAGACACGATTCTGTTTGTGGTAGACAGGGAAAATTTAAAGAGTCTTTTGGTAAAGCACAAAGATTTAGCTGACCAAATTTCCGAAGAATTATTCAAACGTAAGGAGACCCTAGAGAAATTAGGAATAACGGTAGGTGTAACAGAGGAAAAAGAGAGTGGAACCAATCAGATTCGCCAACGCATTCAATCACTATTTGGGATTTGATAGGTTTGTTGGTAATGATTTGACAACTTGGTTTCTAAGTTTGGGTGCATCGCGCTGTATCGCTTTTGCAATTAGGCAAAAATTCTAAGAAAATTCCAAGACTTCCAACACTTCCAAGACTTTCAACACTTCGCCTTCTTTGTTACAAATATGAGATGCACCCTTGCTATTTCTGGGTAAACCGCCACACCCCATCCCAATTCTGCGGTACCCCTTGCACCATTAATTGATTAATTCGGTCTACATACAATAATGCTGTCTTATCGTTAGGATTGACAGCTAACACTTGATTAAAACACGCTTTAGCTTTTTCAAATTCTTGAGTTCGGTAGTACTCTATAGCGAGCTCAAATTCTGACTGGGTTGTTAACTTTAATTCCCTAACTTGTTCAGGCTCTCCTTCCAAGATTTCATAAACAGCAATTGGTTCATTTTTTCCTTTAACAATTGCTCGATCAAGAAACCGAATCTGGTATTGACTAGGATTACTCAATTGCTCTAAAGCTTGCTCGGAGATTAACAAAGACACGCCATAAAATTTAGTTAACCCTTCTAAACGAGCAGTTAAGTTAACATTATCAGAGAAAGCATCCCCTTGCATCCGAAATGTCTCTCCTACCATTCCCACCATCATCTGACCCACATGAATGCCAATCCCTACTTTAATTGGTAGATAGCCTTTGGCAATACGTCTGTGATTGTATTCTTCCACTCTGATTTGCTTGGCAATTCCCGCTGCTACTGCCTCATCGGTGCCATCAGGGAAAACAGCCATTATACCATCTCCGAGAAACTTGACGATAAAGCCGTTTTGATTGCGAATCTCGGGACTGACACGCTTGAGGTAAGCATTAACAAAGTCGAAGTTTTCCTTCGGGGTCATGGTTTCTGAAAGGGTAGTGAAAGAGCGAATATCTGAGAACATGACCGCCATTTCTTTACTGACGTGGTTCCCCAGATATACATCAAGAATAGTGTCTTTTTGAAGAAAGTTAAGATATTCAAAGGGAACAAATCTGCTATAGGACGTATTGGTTTTTTCTAATTGCCGGTGAGCTTCTTGCAATAGTTTATGTTGTTTTTCTAATTCCCGATAGGACTGTTTGAGGTTGTTCCAAAGTGTGGTAGTAATACTGACAACTGCAGCACTGATAACGGTAAACAAGGGTGTAAATATTGGAATCAACCAGCCAAATAAAAAGGCAATATAGGAACTGGTAATAATAATAACTCCGGCTATAAGGGTGCCAACTCCAGTTACCCATCGCCTACGGACATACATGGCTCCAAGGGTAGCACTATATCCAGACCAGAACACTATCCATAGCCAATTCAGGGATTTGACTGATGCTCGAAGCATGGGACGACCTTCATTAGCTGCACTCAAAATCTGGCTGCTGATATTGGCGTGAATTGCTATACCTGGTATTAATTCAGTGGGAGTTAGTAAGGTACTATTGTAGGGAGTGAGGTGATTGTCATTGAGACTTGGGGCTTTTGCCCCTAACAAGACAATGCGATCGCTCATCAAATTTGGGGGAATGCGATTGTCGAGAACATCAGTCATGGAGATAGTCAAAAAGCTCTCCTCACCGCCCCGATAGTTCAATAAGATTTGGTATCCTCCCATCTCTGCTTTGCTGTACTCTCCATCATTACTGGAGAGGGGGAAAAACTTGGCTTTACCTAAACCGTATATCTTTTTATCGGGATTGATCGGCTCAAGTTTAATACCGTCTTGTGCCAAATACATTAGCGCTAGTTTCACACCAAATCCTTGCTTACGGGTACCATCAGGTTTGCCCAGGAGAATGATCCCTCGCCGGATTTTGCTATCCCCATCGAGCAGGACGTCGTTAGCTGCTACCTGACTCAATTTATCCAGCACTGGTGGCGCTGCAATGGGGTTGCCAGCAATTTTCTCAATTCCGATCACATTTGGGGTAGAGTTGAAAACTTCTACCAGTTCATCATGTCCAGGTTCAACCACTAGGTCTCGATAAATATCAATTCCAATCGCTCTTGGTTGCTGGGCTTTGATATTCCGAATTAGCTGAGCCATAACCCGATCTGACATCGGCCATTGCTTAACATATTTGATATCGGGTTCATCAATGGTGACCAGGACAATGCGCTCGTCAACAGATTCTTTTGGACGCAGCCGAAATAATTGGTCTTGGCTTGCCCATTCCAGCATCCGAAACAGTCCAGCATTGCTTCCTAAAATCACCAATCCTGCTATACTCGGCGCGATTAATAGGACTGTTCCCCACTGTTGAATCTGTTGTTTTACGGTTTGCCACATTTGGCTTTAATGTTGGTTATTTTGTTGAGGTTGTGT
>NZ_JAAHHZ010000231.1:0-7614 GCF_010672005.1 Moorena sp. SIO4A5
GGCAGTAAGATGGAAGTAACGGAGTTTGAAATTATCCCAGCTACCGGCTTGTACGACTAGTGCCATCAAACATAGCCCGACTAAGGAAGTAGTGCTGAGGGCTATTTTAAGTAATTTATTCATAATCCTCTTTCCCTGCCTAGATGTCACTGCTAACCTAAGGGTGTATCTCATTTTTGCTGTTTGACCCAATGGGTGGAACGGGCATCTTGCCTGTTAAAATTTTCGGACGGGCTGTCCCAAGGCTGAGGACGAAGCAGAAAATGAGTGTGAGCCCGTGGGTGGTGCGTTACGGGACGGGCTCTCCCAGGCGCTCAGAGGCGGAAAATCAGAGGCTTTCCGTGGGTGGTGCGTTACGGGACGTCCCTAACGCACCCTACGCACCCTACGCACCTGGCACCCTACGCAACTGCCCAACCTCAGCATCAGGGGCTGTGGCTGGAATCCCTAACCTTAGGGTGAGGGGATAACATGAAACCAAGGTGAGTGATATCTGAGAATTGGATTAAGGATTGATAGCTCGACCATTTTCAAATCGATCATGAAATCCAATGCTGATTAAAGTCCCAAACCGCTAAATGACATTTACCCTTACGATTCCTCATCGATCCGATTACCAACATCAAAAACAATTATAAATTCCGCATCAGGCATCAATCGTTTCAGGGCCCATAAATGTCCCTCCGCATCCGATCGATTGCGAAAGCGAGCAACAACAACTCGCTGCATGTCTTGATGCAGTCGCTCATGGGGGAAACCCCCAAGACCGCGCTGCATCGCTTGTGGTAACAGCCGAATGATCACCCACGGATGAAGCCGTTCAGAATAGGTCATCATGAAAGTATCTCCTTGTGATAGGGGAGCCAGAGCTAGCCCGTAGAGATTGGACGCTTCCCGGGCTAGCTCTTGACTCTGGGCGTCTCAGCGCCCACTGTTATACTATAGCACAAAAAATTTTATATTATAGCATATTTTAAAATATTGTAACAAATGGTCGGGAGTCGGGAGCAGGGACTTTTGAGCAGGTAAACGAAATATGTCCTAAGCTTTGCTTACACTGCTATAACAGCAGTTACTTTTATCAGTTTCCTATGAAAACTAACTTAAAGAAGTTAAATTAAATTTGTTAGAGTCAGTCACTGGGAAAACTTGACACCAAAAACAAAAGGAGCATTAGAGGTAAAAACAATTGTTTTTCTGAAAATTTCTTTAATTCTATATAGGTTCATTACCCATCCCACAGTATGCTTAATAAATAATAATCTATCTTGTTTCCACACTTTAATTAGGTCGAAGAATTTACTAATTTTTTCAAATCCTGAATCTTCCATCATTTTAATAACAATGGGATTGGAGCTAATTGTATAGACATTTTTTCCCCTTTGTACAGCATCTTCAACTGACTTATAAAATAAAGACTTTCCAATTCCTTGTCCTCTAAATTCTTTGAAGACAAACAGCGCTCCTATTTTATACCAATCCCGATTAATATCGTAATTTAAACACGCTCCCAGAAGGTTGCCTTTTTCATTTTCAGATACTATCACATGTTCAGCTTCAAGCCACTCCCTCAAAGAGTAACCCATAATATTAGGAGTAGATTTGATAGCTTTGACGAGCAACTTAGCTTCTGATTTGCTAACTTTCCTTTTTAAAACTGTGATCATGTTAATTAAGTAACTTATAGACAACTTAACTTAGCAAAGCTCTGATAAGTAGTAAGGTCGTTATTATTATACCTAGGTAGAGATTAAAGTAAGTATTAAAAACTCTTCTAATAAACCTAGTTACACTGTTTTGAATTTGAAAATCATCAATATTACCACAGTTAATTTCTAATAATAAATTGGTAGATTCATGTAAAGATTTTTCATAAAATCTGTACCCCAACAATATAATCAAGAGAGCCACAATACATAAAAAATAGCCCACATTTTGCCATAATATAGCCATCTCTGCCAAAGTTTTACTCCCGTAAACAACCTCAAAGCCAATGCCTATATTAATTCCCAGAAAAACTGCCGTATAGTTACCTATTCTTCCTACAAAAATACGAGAAAACTCTGTAAAGTTATTAGCAATTTTTTGGCAAATGTTTTTTTTAGAGGATACAAAAAACGAATGTTGATTTAATAGAGCTATTTTGACTTGCTTATCTCTTATTTTTCTTTGATATAGATTCAAAAATATCGAATCTTTTATTGCCGCATAAATGGTTACAGAACTCACAGGTAACCAAACAACTATATAATTAATCAAAGAGTAGGGCAAGTAACACAAATAAGGAAGCTTATACAAAGCAAATCCGTCATTACTCTCTAGTAAAACCCGATTTTTTGGATTTTGTGAATTCCACACATTTGCCAGTTTTTGTGGAGCCAAATCTAAATGGTAATAAGGTACTATTATAATAGTTGCTACAGCAATTGCTAGCATAACAATTCGAATGAAATTTCTGGCTTTTATATATTCTGGTAAGGTATTCCCCAAGCCAAAAAATTCACGCAATTCATTGCTGAAGACTATAAATCCTATATAAATTTCAGCCAGAGTAAAAATTATAGTGCGGATGAATTCAATAATCCACCCGTACTCTGTAAATTCTTGTAACCAAGGATCACTGCCATACCAAACATAGGAAGCCAATAGTGACAATCCGCTGCAAACTAGGAATAAAATTGTAATTATTAAAAATGCATAAGTAAAAATATATCCATCAGAGTCATCTTCATCAATAAAAAGATATTTTAATTTATTTGTAGTAATACTCAAAAATAACGGTTCAAAACCTTCATCTGAAAAAGATTCATCTAACGAGTTTTGTGGTGTGGTAATTAGTAACTTAAAACGTTGCTCACGGGGAGGTAAATAAAATTTCACATGCTGATAGTCGCTAACATCATCAACTACTATTAGGACATCACCTTCTAGCCAGTGTGACCAGCAAAAATTAATCTGACTTTGTAAATCTCCATCTTCAGGTGGCTGTAAACCTAACTTTGACTTGGCAAACTTTAGCACCTGATATCCTAAATCCGCTCCTTGCCCCTGTAACCAGCAAATTCCCCCTGGATAAATCTCTTTTTTCCAAGCAAGCTTAGCATATTGTCGCGCTAGTTCTGTTTTACCAGGACTGTCTTGTTCAGAATAAACCACAACCTTACCCTTTTGCTTCAACTGCTGGTGTAATGTTTCAATTTCAAGCTCTCGTCCGATGAATTCAACATCGCTAGGGGGAATATTTTGTGGTTCTACCTTTTTCGGTTCCGGTGTTGCTGGAAGAAATTGCACTACATTTGCTTTGGCAATATTGACTATCTTGTCAACCTGTCCCCCCGACACCTCTGTGGAGAAATCTGCTTGCAGCCTAGTTTTCAGAGCTTGATCTATGCTTGGATCAGTTGAAGTACTCGACTGCAATTGTTGGAGTAAAGCTTGACCTTCTTCATCCTGACGTAAGGATTCTATTAGACGCTGGGCGAGGCGCAGATCTTCATCTCTAAAATAACTACTAGATTCCATTTCCATTATGCTTGTCTTTAAACTACTGAATAGTTACATCCCCAGTATTACCAATATTTACAATATTTTTGACCTCTCCACCGTAGACTTGAACCAAGAACTGACTAATATCTTGTCCTTGAGTTGTATCCTTCATCAGTCGTTCTAACTCCTCTGCAAACTCCAAGTCAGCTTCAGCTTTTTCTGCCAAAACATCAATTAATGCTCTTTGGCGACTTTCAGTTGAAGGTTTCTCTTTTAGCCGTTATAGAGTTTGTTTTGCGTACTCATCTTCACTGAATTTAGTGATAATAGCTTGGTAGATAGATTTCGTTTTTTCCCAAACAGATTCACCAGCTTTGAGGGCTGCACCTTCACCAATTTTAGCTAGATAGGGAGCTAGTAGAGATACGGCAGATTTTGCTATTTCAAAATAATTCATATTTTTAGACCAATAATTTATCCATTAAAAATGGAGTATAAACCTCTGTTTTGAAAACTAATAATTACTTACTAGTCTTAAAGCTAGTCAACTAGCCGCAGGGGTTTAAATTGGCAATTATCCCAGGCAATCATCCACATGCCTATTTGATTTTTCAATAGATTAATCGATTAATCTCAAAGCTTAATTTCAAAGCTTATCTAATCCTTAGAATTACCATGATAAGTGCCTCTAATTTAGTGATATAGCATCAAATTTGTACGAATAAAGAATAACTCTTAATAAAAAATATAACATACGCAGTCTTGCTATAACTTAAGCCAATTCATTGATATTACTAAGCTATTTAGTTGATATTACTAAGCTATTTGGTTTAGTATTTAGGTATTATAAGTTAATGTTAATTTATTGATTATATTGTCAATGTTTAATTTTCACCAAACTAAGGTCAATATCCTTGACCTTAGTACAGCCACTCAACGCCATCGCTATATCCAATTCATCCCGTAACAATTGCAAGACATGGCGTACTCCCGCAACTCCTGCTACAGCTAATCCCCATAATACCGGACGACCTACCAACACGGCTGATGCACCCAAGGCTAGGGCTTTGAGGACATCAGTTCCTCGACGGATACCTCCATCGATTAATACCGGTAGATGATTTCCCACAGCTGCGACCACTTCAGGTAAGGCATCGATGGATGCGAAAGAGCTTGGGATTTGCTTTGATGACAAACAGCTCAGTTTTTAATTAGTAAAATCAAGATAATATAGACAGTTTATTTAACTAAAATGCTACCTTCTCTTACCAATTCGCTAACTTTACCTGGCATTCTGCAACGAAGATAGCGTGGTTGTACCCCGATAGAGCATGACGTTTCAAAGTCCTCACTTTTGTTTATCCAGCCGCCAACGCATTTCTTTAAGGCAAAAGTATTGGTCCAACATAATCGAACAGACCATCTAGCAGTGATTGGTACACTTCCATTACTAATCGAACCTCTGCTCAGAGAAGAGACTTTGATGTTACTAACCCACTTCTCTTTTGATTCAACATTGAAACTAGGATTAGCAGATATGAAATTATCAAGCTCTTGTCCGAGAGTGCCTGTTTCCGGAAGGCGTACAGAAAATATTCCATTCTCAAAGTTTGCACTACGTCCAGATGCAATCAAAACATCATTGCTTTGTCCTATCCCTTCACTGGTCTCCTGACTAGGAGATGTATAGGCAAAGGTTTCCAGTGGTTTGGGAATATCTACTACGGCTAAAGTGGTGATAATGGATGCTAAACCAAGGGTGCTTAATAAGTTCGGTAGTTTCATTAATTTTTCGGCATTTTGAGGATTTTAGTGTTTTGGTAATAGCACCCTATTTATTCTGATCAAAAATTGATATAGCTCTGGATTTATAGCGATGCAGCGCCGCCAAAGGGGGTTTCCCCCATGAGCGACTGCATCAAGAAGCGTTTATCCTCGCTATGAGGTAGGCTTTTAAACCTCAAAGTCCCCCTTGATAAGGGGGACCAACGGGGGATCCCTTTGTACCTCATGGCATAGAGAATTGCTATATTTCAGTTTCCAATAGATAAATCGATTAATATCAAACCTTATATAACTCTTATCATCACCCTGATAAGTGGCGGTAATTTAGTGAGATAGTATCAAAATATTCCCAATAAATAGTAATTTATATAGTGATTTTTCTAATCAAAGATAGCATACCTATTATTTCTATAATGTCAGCCAAGTCATTGATATTACTAAGCCAAATGTATTATTAGTCATTAATTAGTTGGTGACTAGTTATTGGTTAATTACTCTGGTCAATCTTTAATTGTCACCAAACTACGGTCAATATCCTTGACCTTAGTACAGCCACTCAAGGCCATCGCTATATCCAATTTATCCCGTAACAATTGCAAGACATGGCGTACTCCCGCAACTCCTGCTACAGCTAATCCCCATAATACCGGACGACCTACCAACACGGCTGATGCACCCAAGGCTAGGGCTTTGAGGACATCAGTTCCTCGACGGATACCTCCATCGATTAATACCGGTAGATGATTTCCCACAGCTGCGACCACTTCAGGTAAGGCATCGATGGATGCGATCGCACTATCCAATTGCCGACCCCCATGATTCAATTACAGTCAGTCAGTATAGCTAGCTCACCTACTCGATTGCTAGAGATTGGATTCTCTGTTTGTAAGCAGCACTGTCTAAGCCATCACCATCATTGGGATCCCAACCTTTTCTGTTGATTATTTCTTTTAGGGTATCAAGGCGTTTTACTGTTTCTGGGTGGGTTCTTAACATTGCAGGTTGATTGGTGGATTTTTTTTCTATGGTTATTAATTTTTGGAGAAATCCAGTCATGCCTGAGGAAGCGTAGCCAGCACCGTGCAACATTTCTAATCCCTTGCGATCCGCTTCATATTCCTGCTGCCTTCCTCGGGGAAGAGAGAAGGCGATATCCTCAAGAAGATTTATAATTGTCCCATACTCGATTTCAGTAAAGTTGTTGTCTTTGATAATCTGGCGCAGCTTCTCGATACTGTGTTTGCTAGTAATGTGAGCTATTTCGTGAGCTATCACTGCAGCTAACTCAGCTTCATTTTCTACCCCTTTCAGCAAGCCAGTATGAACATAAACAAAGCCACCCACCAAGGCAAAGGCATTTATAGTGTTGTCCTTGACTACTTGAAAGGTATAGGGAAAATTGGGGCGATCGCTATAGGGGATTAATCTCTGACCAATGTCTTGGACGTATTCAGTGATTTTGCGATCGCGGTAAATCTCCAGACCTTGATCAACTTCTTGTTGATTCAAACACTTACCCAGCTCTACTTCTTGTTGATCAGAAATGGTGATTAACTGAATTATCTCAATTCCTGCATCACCATCTAACCCACATGAGCCAAATGCTGATGAGGTATTGGGTAACCCTACCCCTAGACCCAGTCCCACAACTACCAGAATCAGCAGGTAAAACCATCGACGATGGGAAGCACGCTTAATCCAAGAGAATGGGTTTAACATAGTCGTCTATTTGAATAATCAAAAATAGGCTTGTAAGTATTCATTATTCAGCTTTCAGCAGTCAGCTTTCAGCAGTCAGCGATCGATTTAGTTAGCACATTTTTCATAAGCAGCTTGTCGTAGACCTTGGTAATAAATAGATTCAACACCCAAGGATTTTTCCAAAATTATATCCCACCTTAAGTTAGTAATAAATTTATCAATTATTGTCTTCCATTCTATATCCTGATCTGGTAAAATTATTCCGTAAAAATCACAACTTAACGGTCGGTCAGGAATTAAGATAAATTCCTGGAATGTCAGCCCTTGTCTTAAGGCTTCTGCCATTAAGAGCATGCCATCACTGGCAAAAGCCTCAATTTTCCGTTCGACAACATCTCTTAGAGCCAATTCTCGACCGTTAGAGCTTCTGTAAGGAGTGTCTACTATTTCAGCTAATGGGTAGGTACTGGAGATTAAGGTATGTGTATTTGAACCAGGAAGGACACCAATTTTTTTACCAGCTAGGGAAGTTTCAGGATTGAATATACCCTTCATTTCGGGTCTGATTATAAAATGTGTCCCGGAAAAATAAAAAGCAGTGGAGTAAGTAACTCCTGATAGTGGTGGAGCACTTTTGATCGT
>NZ_JAAHHZ010000232.1:0-7431 GCF_010672005.1 Moorena sp. SIO4A5
TTAACAAGCTAAAATACTATCGCCGTGTTTTTAGCCGTTTTGATAAAACTGACGAATGTTATCTGGGTTTTGCAGAGTTCGCCTCTGCTCTCATCTGGTTACGTTAGCTATGTCAACAGAACCTAGTAATTTAGTGGTGCGCCGGGGTTTACCCGAACAGATTATCCCATCTTTAGCAAAAGAACTAGGAATCTCAGCAGTTTACTATCACCGGGAAGTCACCTCAGAAGAGTTAGCCGTCGAATCCGCACTCAAAAAGGCGCTTGCTCAAATTGGCGTAAAAGTCAAGTCGTTTTGGGGCACTACCCTATTCCACATCGATGAATTGCCCTTTGGTATTCCCCACATTCCCGAAGTATTTACCCAATTTCGCAAGCAGGTGGAGAAATCTTCCACAGTTTATCCCACCTTCCCCACTCCCAAAACTCTACCACCCTTACCTAAAGTAGATGTTGGTGAACTGCCTCAGTTAGCTGACTTGGGACTTGAGCCACCAGTCCCTGATCAACGGGCAGTGTTAAAGTTCAAAGGTGGGGAAGCAGCTGGACTAGCCAGAGTAGATGACTATTTCTGGGAAAAAGACTGTCTTAAGCGTTACAAACAAACCCGAAATGGCATGTTGGGAGCAGATTACTCCTCCAAATTCTCCCCCTGGCTAGCTTTGGGTTGTCTATCGCCTCGTTATATCTATCAACAGGTTCAGGAGTACGAAACACAACGGGTTAAAAACGACTCCACCTATTGGTTAGCTTCCTCCGCGAGAAGCCCCACAACGAACATGCGCAGCATGAGTGTGGGATGAATCGCGGACAGGATCTATTGGATCTGGGAAGCGAGCTATTAAACTTCTGATCAGCTCGGACTGGGTCATTCCACGTCTATTCGCTTCTTGTTCCAATTGCCTTCTTTCAAACTCAGTAACTCTAATTGTCAATTTTTTATTTTTTATTTTCACTTGCCATTTGGCCGTACTTATGTTAATATTATTATAGGTCGATAAAGCTAAATAGCAAGTCAAATGAGAATAGCTTATCAGTACCGACTAAAACCTACAAAACAGCAAAAGGCCAAGATAGATCACTGGCTTTCAATGTTGTGCGCTCAATATAACTATCTGTTAGCTGATCGGTTTCGCTGGTACGATCATAATCGCTGTTCCATTAACGCTTGCCCCCTTGTTTGCCATCTTCCCGAATTAAGAGATAACCCGAACTACTATAGCCAAAAGAAAACTTTACCCAACCTCAAAAAAACTCATCCTTGGTACAAGGATATACATTCACAGGTGCTTCAGGATGTCGTTAAACGGGTAAAACTAGCTTTCGACCGATTTGTCAAAGGAGATAAAAATGGGAACAGGAGCGGTAGACCCAGATTCAAAAAACAACACCGCTACCGCACCTTTACTTATCCCCAGATCAAAGAGGGATGCTTAGAGGGCGACCTAATCGACTTACCTAAGATAGGAAAAGTCAGAATTGTTTTACATCGTCCTGTTCCTGATGGATTTAAACTAAAAACAGCTTCAATTACCATAAAGTGTGACGGGTATTATCTGGTTTTGTCTCTAGAGGATAAAACTGTTACCGAAGTTAAACCTAACATTAATCCTGATTCAATAGTCGGTATCGATGTTGGTCTTAAGGAGTTCTTGACTACTTCCGAAGGAGAAACTATTGGGATTCCACAATATTACCGAAAGTCTCAAAAAAGACTGAGGGTTATACAGAAAAGGGTATCTCGGAGGAAAAAAGGAAGCAAAAATAGACTCAAAGCGATTAAACAGCTTGGCAGGCAGCATAAAAAAGTAGCAGACAAACGGAAAGACTTCCACTTTAAGACCGCTAATTATTTGCTGTCAAAATATGATATAATAGCTCACGAAAAACTGAACGTAAAGGGACTGGCTAAATCCCGATTAGCTAAATCTGTGTTAGATGCTGGGTGGTCAAGCTTTCTGACAATTCTGACAAACAAAGCCGAAAATGCTGGTTTGTTGGCGGTTCCAGTAAGCGCCCATAATACTTCACAGAATTGCTCCAATTGTGGAAAGAAAGTTCCTAAAAAGCTGCATGTCCGGTGGCACGATTGCCCTCACTGCGGTTGTAGTTTGGACAGAGATCATAATGCAGCAATAAACATAAAAAATAGAGCGGAAGGGCAGTCCGTTCTTAAAGCCCAGCGCCTCCTAAGGGATACCCGGATTGGCTGGGAAGCCTACACTGAACCTGAAAGGTCAGTGTAGGAGCTGTCACTCTTTGAGTTACTGTGGCGCGACTATTTCCGATTTATCTGTGCCAAGCATGGTAATCGAGTATTTCGCCAATCTGGATTACAAGGAGTAAGCATACCATGGAAGGTGGACTGGAAGAGATTTGACCTGTGGACTGAGGGAATGACTGGTTTTCCCCTAGTGGATGCCAATATGCGGGAATTAAAAGCCACAGGCTTTATGTCCAATCGGGGTAGACAAAATGTTGCCAGTTTCCTGACCAAGAATCTGGGGATAAACTGGCAGATGGGAGCGGAGTGGTTTGAGTCGCTGTTGATTGATTATGATGTGTGTAGCAATTGGGGCAACTGGAACTACACAGCTGGGGTAGGCAATGATGCTCGGGGTTTTCGCTATTTTAATATTCAGAAACAATCCAAAGATTATGATCCCCAGGGACAATACGTAAAACATTGGCTACCAGAACTTACTTCTGTCCCTGCCAAGAAAGTCCATCAACCCTGGACATTATCATCGGATGAGCAAAAGCGCTATGGGCTAAGAATAGGGGTAGACTATCCTCAGCCTGTAGTGGATTTGTGGAAGTCAGTCCAACAAAATGAGAAGGTCTACAATGCTGCTCTTAGCCGTCGGTCTTAGGCGTTGGTACAGCATTCTATGGGCTTTTCTTTTCGATGAAGTATTTCCAGTTGAGTGTTGACAGTCAACAGTTAACCTTCAACACTCAATTAGTCAGCCATCAATTAGGCAGCCATCAATTTTTCCCTTTCCCTGTTGATGTTGATCAAAACACAGATAGACAGGATTATATCCTTGAACTTCCCCAACCTAAGAGGATGGGGATTCCCAGGCACAACCAAATAGATTGTTATCTCCTAGGGCGTAACTTTCCCCTGCACCGGGGGTAGCTGAGTAAGGTCAATTCCCAGTTTTTTAAGACCTTTCTCTTTTATCTTAACACTATTTGAAAGGGAAAAGAATACCCCATAGTATTAGTTTGGGGTATTCTTTTCCCTCTCAAACTCTCCCTTTTGATAAAACTGTGCCATCTATCTGTGTTTAGCAATCCTGGTTGGATTCCTTTTTTCCCGTACTCAGTTCTCAGGTCACGGCAGTGGTAACTTAAGGGCAGGGTGAGATTCTGAAGGACGAATTCGGTATTTAACCAGATTGGCGAGATCTTGTAGTTGACCAATGGCTTCAGCACCTTCCAACTTCATCAGTTCTCGGTCATCGCGCATTTCAGTCCAAGTGATCCCGTAATCTGAAACCAAAAATCGAATCAGGTGATTGTCCCCCAAGCTAACCATAAACGATGCGCTATTCATCTGACCACCACAGGTGTAGCAGGACGCTAAATAGCCTTGGTTTTCTAGTACAATTGCCAACGCCTGGAGATTCATTACTAAATCTCTGACAAATTGACGGTGCTCCTCTGCAAGTCGTATAAACACGTCTGTTCTCCAAACACCACTCCTAGATTTTAGAGCTTATATTCTTTCTTAAAAATTTAATCTTCATCTTTCAAGATAAATCAGGATAAAATTGGGGGATTTTTTCTAAAAAATAGACTCTTGTAAATCTTTTCCTTAATCTCTTGCCTTGTTCTATCCCAAAATAAACCTGTCGGTCAAGGCAAATTGGCTCCCTTGTCACAATTTTCATGAGTCAAGGGATATACATTAGTAGTTTCTATATGTTTATCGAAATTCTTTAACTAACCTAACTACCGGTTGAAGTGCAACCGATAGTTACGTTTGATTAGCGAGCCTTAGATGTTAATTTACTTGCCACCAACCAAATCCAGGTCCTATAAATCTAACCGTTAGCCAGAAGACAATCATAAACACAATACCAGCCCAAGCTCCCCTAGTGGTCCATTTAACAAACTGCTCACCCTGACTTTTAGTTATCGGGAGCCATGGAAATATGTTGGCTTCTTTCCCGTAGTCTTCTCCCAGTGCTGCTTTACGGCGTTTTGCTTCACCCATAATCGTTTTTAATCACTCAGTGATAATCATAACCTATGCATTGAACAATGGTGGGCGTGAGCAGAGATGGTGTATAATTTCTTAACTTTAGGGGATGATCAGCATTGGCAACCTCAATAAATTTACTAAGTCGCCAACAGTATCATCACGGCTGCCCTTATCCCCCCGAAGATCGGGGGGCAGGTAAAAGGCAAAGGGATTAGGATAATTTCTTCACCGTTTTATCAGTGTGGTGCCACCTTTTACCTTTTACCTTCAAATTACCTTCAAACCTGTACCTCTTCCAGCATCAATTTAGAACGCTTGAGTTCTTCTGAAAGGGGAACAGGGTAATGACCTGTGAAACACGCAGAGCAGAAACTCTTGGAGTCTTTCCTTGTGGCTAGCATCATGCCCTCCCAACTCAGATAAGCGAGGGAATCCACACCAATATAATTGGCTATTTCTGCCACTGACTTGGTGGCGGCAATCAGTTGCTGTTGGTTATCCGTGTCTATTCCAAAGAAGCAAGGATGAGTGACTGGGGGCGAGGAGACTCGCATATGTATCTCAGCCACACCTGCATTACGCAAAGCTTTGATAAGTTTGCTGCTGGTGTTTCCTCGAACAATGGAGTCATCTACTAGTACCAGTCGTTTACCAACTAAGACATCTTTGAGGGGATTAAGTTTCATGCGGATGCCAGTTTCTCGCATACTCTGAGTGGGTTGGATAAAGGTACGACCCACATAGCGATTTTTAATCAGTCCCTCTCCGTAAGGAATACCGGACTCTCGGGAAAAGCCGATAGCTGCAGGGACACCGGAATCGGGTACAGCAATCACCATGTCCGCATCTGGTGTTGACTCTCTTGCCAGCTGACGCCCTAGGCGTAACCGATAGCTAAACACAGTTTCATCATCCATTACGCTATCAGGGCGAGCAAAGTAAATCATCTCAAAGATGCAAACTTTGCGCTCTGGCTTTTGACTCCAGTGGAAGGAAGCAATGCCTTCGTCATTAATCCACACTAATTCTCCCGGTTCCACATCCCGCAGATACTCAGCACCGATAATGTCTAAACCACAGGTTTCTGATGCTAGGACATAGCCCCCAGAATTCTCACCTAAGGTGCCAATCACTAGAGGGCGAATGCCATTGGGGTCACGAACACCCATTATTCCAGCGGGTGTGCCAATCACTAAACTAAACGCTCCTTGGCAAGATTGAAAGGCACTCACTGCTGCTTCCAACCACCCTTTGCCATGGTTAACCTCTGTCGCGATCGCTAGGGCGATTAGTTCTGAATCCGTAGTGGTCATCAAGTTCGAGTTATGCTTTAGTAAATCATCACGTAATTGCATAGTGTTGACCAAGTTACCGTTATGAGCCAAAGCCAAGGGTCCTAAGGGAGTTTCCACTACGGCTGGTTGAGCATTGGCGATGTGGCTAGAGCCAGTGGTAGAGTAACGGTTATGACCAACTGCTATCTGACCAGGTAGCTGAGCCAAAATTTCTTCATTAAAGACCTGGGAGACTAGCCCCATATCCTTGTAGACATGCAGCTGCTTGTCATCAAAGGTAACAATCCCTGATGATTCCTGACCTCGGTGCTGTAGGGCAAATAGACCAAAGTAAGTCAGCTTAGCGACATCTTGCTCTGGTGCATAGATACCAAAGACTCCGCAAGCTTCCTCTGGCTTGTCCAAGTGCTGGGGATAGTCATCCTTGGACTGATCACAATATTGGTCAGAGGAAAGGGATTGGTTGGGCTTCATAACTATTATGGCTTGCTCCTAATTGCGGCATGAAGTCGGTGGAACCTAAATCCTCTGAGGATTGGTTCTGTATATTTAATTAAACTTAATGTTTCCTTAACGATATCACCTATAGGATATTATTGTGCTTCAATGTCGGCAATTGCTGGATATTCCTATGGCGGTTACTGCATTTTGCCCCCCGAAACCAAAGCTAAAACATAGCGCCTGCCTGACTTGGCACTGACGCGCTATAGTTACGAAATCCAAATCCCATTCCGGTTCCCTCAACCCAATACAAGGGGGTAGGACTTGGTGTTTTAAAGCCATTAGACACAAAGCAGTACCAATGGCTCCAGAAGCACCAAGAGTGTGACCAGTGGCTCCTTTGGTAGAACTGATTGCCACCCCTTGGGGAAATAGCTGCTGAATCAGCTGCGCTTCATTCTGGTCATTAAGTTTGGTTCCGGTACCGTGGGTATGGATATAATCAATATCTGTAGGAAATAGGTGGCTGCGGTCTAGACATTGTTTGATAGCTGCGATCGCACTCTGTCGATCTGGGTTAGGTGTACTGACATGATAAGCGTCCGAGGTCAAGCCAAACCCCAGTAATTTTCCATAGATAGGCGCTGCTCGACGATCAGCCAAATCCTCTGACTCCAATACCAATACAGAACCTCCCTCTGCCAACACCAAGCCTTGACGTTGCTTGTCAAAGGGGTAAGCACCAGTTTTTGCTAGAGCCCCCATTTTAGTAAATCCGGCTAGGGTTAGGGGAGTAATTGGTGCTTCTACAGCACCAGCAATGACTCGTTGGCATTGACCGGTTTGAATCAATTCAAATCCTTGAGCGATCGCCCAAATTCCTGTTGCACAAGCTGCCATTGGTGCTAGGACTGGCCCAAAGGAACCAATGTAATGGGCAGCAGCAATAGCTGGTTGATGGGGTAGAGTGTCTAACCAATGCTCTAGAGTTAAGATTTCATTTAAGCTATCGAAGCGGGGATACTCTGGTTCGGTGTCGAGTTTCCCATGACTAGTCATCTGCTCCTGGGCTAGTTGCTCCCAAGCTGCCTGACAGCTACGACTGGAACCAATCACCACACCACAATCCTTTAGAGGGATGGTTAAGTTAGCATCTTCAATAGCATCTGCTACAACCTGGTAGGTCAGCTGTTCAATAGAAGCTGGTGTCTGACCAATCATAGCCAACGGTAGAGGTGATAAATTGGCAAAGGGTCGATACCAGCTAATAGCTGACTCACTGTTTAGCAAATGCTGCCAACTGGGTTTGAGGCGACCTAAAGCAGATACTAATCCAATCCCAGTAACGCATACCTCCACGAATTCGTTTAAAGATCGTTAATCGTTATCTTAAGGTTTCTTCAGGTTTTCGATGCCTTTAGTGACCTTGACTGATTCAATGCGATCGCCTTGCTGAATTTTGTTTACCACATCCATACCTTTA
>NZ_JAAHHZ010000233.1:0-7431 GCF_010672005.1 Moorena sp. SIO4A5
GTCTCATCTTCTTGTTTACCCGGTCCTTCTCCAATAATCATAATTAGGGCCTTAGGGTTGCCACGTCCAATAACAGCCTGAGTGCGGGTAGCTCCTAATTCGCAGCGTTGGCAAGATTGACAGTGTTCTGTCAAGGATTCCATGGTGTCGTAAGTGCCAGGAGGAATAGGGATTTTGGCATCAGTGGGGATTAGCTCCCTTTGGACATTGTTCGGCTGTGATGGGGTTAACTCTGACTCGTCAAAAAGACTAAGTTGTTCTCCGTTGGACATGAGGGCTCACAGAAATTTTTGCAGGCATAAGGCACCTTACTACTAATAGTAGATTGAGGAGATTGTGAGCAAGTAATTATTACAATCTTTCTTTTGATACAGTAATCTTGACAAAAATCCGTAATTATAATATATATCAGGCAACTTCATACCGGAGGAAGCCATGCACACTGCCCCGCTGTTTAGCGATCGCGCTGATGCCGGTGAGCAGCTCGCTCAAGCACTTATCCCCTTGGTGAGCAGGCTGCACGCTACAGGTATTGATGCAACGCCTATTGTATATGCACTACCTCGGGGGGGTATCCCAGTAGCAGCACCAGTAGCTCGGGCACTGGATTGTCCACTAGATATTGTAGTGGCAAAAAAAATTACCACGGCTCGCAACCCAGAATTAGCAATCGGTGCGGTGACTTCCTCGGGAGTTGTACTTTGGTCTGGGCAAAGGCGATGGCGAAACAAAAATGCTCAATGGCAGGAAATAGTATTAGCTCAAGCTCAAGAAAAAGCCCAAGCTCAGCTAGCTCAACTGCAACCGGGTTGTCCGAAAACCAATCCTACTGGTGCCCTAGCGTTGCTGGTTGATGATGGCATTGCTACTGGAATGACCATAGCAGCAGCAAGCGCAGCAGTAAAAGCCCACAATCCAGCACAGGTTTGGATTTGCACACCAGTGGCACCAGGAGGATTAATACCCTGGTTATCACAATGGTGCGATCGCATGGTTATCTTACAAACACCGGAACCCTTTCTAAGTGTCAGCCGCTTCTACCTCAAATTTCCTCAAGTTAAAACCGAGGAAGCTCTAAGCTATTTACAGGAGCATAACTATAAGCATAACTATATTAGAATATCAGAGTCTTCAGTCAACGCTAGCCTAGAGCATTAACTAGCTACTTTAATTTATGAGACTTTGGCAGTTTTGGTGGCGAACATTAGTGCTTTCAACCCAGTACAATCCACCAGAGTTCGTTGAATTAATGATGACCTCATTGGCAATGGCATTACTAGCCACCTGGGGATATTATACCGATGACTGGCCCTATCTGGTACTCAGTTCTAGCTTTGCTATGGGAGCAGCCGTATCCATGTGGGTCAGGGGTACAACCATGCCTTCCTCTAATTCCCCTATGGTTCAGGTAATGGCTATCGTGTTGATTATCTACAGCTTTTATGCTTTTTCTCACCTTTTCGATTACATGTAGACTGAAATGTGAACTTTAAATATTCTGGTGATACCCAATCCACTAACCAAATGCCATTATCGGAACAATAAAAGCTGTGACCGGCGTTGTGCATAGCTGCGGCATCAATGGCAAAAACCACAGGGCGACCATGTCTTGCTCCCACTTTTCTGGCAGTTGCCATATCTGTCGATAGATGAACATGATGTCGCGACATTTTACACAAACCTTGCCGGAGAATTGACTCAACTGCCCGGTGACCTGTGCCGTGATACAGCACATCTGGTGGAACCACAACTTCTAGTTGTAAATCGACTTTGACCGTATGACCTTGATTGGCACGAATTCGGGTACCTGTGGAGTCGAAGGAAAAGCGCTTCTTGTCATTTTTGGCAACTACTTGATCTAAATCAGCACGGCTGATCCGAAAGGAATGCTTTTTACAAGCTGCCAGTAGTTCCTCAACACCAACCCAGCCACCAGGAGCGAGTGTGATTCCAATTCTCTGAGGCTGGTGCCGAAGATGCTTACTCAAATATTTACTAATTTTGACTAACCGAGACGGATTCATATTGATATAGTAGTTTGCTATTTTTTAAGTACATATTTAGGTTTTTTTAGGGAACAGGGAACAGGGAATAGGGAACAGGGAACAGGGATGCAGCGCGGTCTTGGGGGTTTCCCCCATGAGCGACTGCATCAAGACGGGAACAGGGAATAGAGCAGTTTGTATGCAAACTAAGTTATTTATTATTGCAAATTAATAAGTCGATTTTATTTTTTTAACTTCATTTTCATAATTAAATTATCTGCAAATCGCTATTATTTTATAATAGTGGTGATAAACATTATTAAAGACCGCGCTGCATCGCTTTTCGTCAATTATTATTCCCGATTCCCGATTCCCGATTCCCGATTCCCGATTCCCGATTCCCTGTTCCCGATTCCCGATTCCCGATTCCCGATTCCCGATTCCCGACTTCTGGAACAAGTCTAGTCAATATCATGGTGTAGTTCTGAATTGCGAAAGTAACCTTGAGAAGATCCAAGCAATATTCCAAGCATCATCTCCTCCCCGGTGGTGAGTACCTTCCAACGGTAAATTTAGTAAATCCAAAGCTTGTGCCATACCAACTTCATGGGGCAAAGCATAACTAATAGCAAACAACGTCTTGATGTTGATATGTCTGGGACCGAAGGGATATCTCAAAAAACGCGATGTACACTGTTTCTGAAATTGATTTCTATCATAATCCCCATAGCTGGCCCACACTCGCCGAGCAGATAAATACTTATCCTTTAGAATTGAACACGCTTCAACAAACGATATTCCCTGGTCAACTTGCTCCTGGGTTAATGTAGTTAGTTTGGTACAAAATTCACTGACCCTTGAGCGTTCTGGTTTTACCAAAATACTGTCTTTTTCCAGGGGCTTCCCAGAAACAACATCCAATACACAAATCCCAATTTCAATGATTTCGTTTTCTTGTCCTGGGGGTGGCTTCCCTTGCCAACAGGTGGCTTCAACATCCACAACAATAATTTGGTCGAGTTTTTTGGACATATTATCCTCCGGCTAGTCGATGTTGGTCAGAATGTAGAATTAAGAATGTAGAATTAAGAATTAAGAATTAAGAATTAAGAATGTAGAATTAAGAATGTAGAATGTAGAATGTAGAATTTAGGATTTAGAATTTAGAATTTAGCTCAGTAATGTAATTGTATTACACTATAATACAATTTGCCCAGCATGTCTACTCAAAACTCTCCAACTGAAGACTCAGTACTCAAGACTCACCACTGACCAATGACTTCAGCCTATGCGCTACGCGCAGGCTACGCCAACAGCTATCAGTTATCAGCCTATGCGCTACGCGCAGGCTACGCCAACAGCCTATGGCCACGCTAAAGCGAACAGCTTTTGAAGAAAATAAGCTGACCACTGACAACGTTTATCATAGTAATGAGGTACACAGGATTTTTTCCCGACTCCCGACTCCCGACTCCCGACTCCCGACTCCCGACTCCCGACTCCCTACAACCCAGGACTAAATTAGCTCACCCCATTGATAACTGCTATATCAATCCAGTCTCCGGATCGGCTTGATTGATCCGACAATAATAATTAATCCGGAAAGGGCAACAATAGGGACAACTGGCAGAAAACCGAAGGTAAGACTTTTGGGAATAATCCCCAACTGAAAGCCAATCACTGCGGCTTCACCCACAAGAATCGATACAATACAGGTTAGAGGATGAATAGTTTTGCTATACAATACTGCAATTACCGTCGGAAACAGTACTGCTAATCCTGTAAAGGCTTGGGTTGCGATCGCAGTAATCGTATCTGGGGGATTTTTGGCGATAATTAAACCAATAATTGCCAATAAAACAATCAGTAGTCTACCAACAAAGGTTTGTTCTTTGAGGGAAGCGGTTTTACGGAAATAAGCAAAATAAATATCTCTAGTTAGCATGGAACTGAGAGCCAAAAGCTGGGAGTCCAAGGTTGACATCATTGCAGCTAATGCTCCCACCATCACTAAAGATGCTAGCCAGATTGGTGTATGTTCTGCTAGCATCATCGGAAACACTTGATCAGATGCTTTTCCTGTCAGGTCAGAAAAGGAAATATGTCCCCACATTCCGATTAGTACCGGACAAATAAACATGATAGCGCTTACTAGGGGATAAATCACTACCGAAACTTTTAGGGAATTGCTATTTTTTGAGGTATAAAATCGCATGAACATCTGGGGAAACATAGGGACACTCAGCATCCAGAGAATCATGAAGCTAAACCACTTACGATGTGTAAAAAAATTATCTATACCCTGTCGAGAAAACAATTCAGGTTTGAGGGTGTAGACAGTACGGTTAGCTTCAGCAATCCCTCCCAGACTAGAAGCAATTGCTGCTACTGCTGCTAACATTAAGGTAAACATTAAAACCCCTTGGATAACATCGGTTAGGGCAACGCTTCTCATTCCCCCCATGAACACATACAGCACGATGACAATTGTTAAAAAGGTAGCCCCTGTAAAATAAGGAATTTGTCCATTGGTTAAGGTTTCAATAATATAGCCAGCTCCAATCGGTTGTAGGGTTAAGTAGGGAATGGTGAAAATTACCATAACCGCCAGAAAAATTAATTTGAGGGTATTGCTAATCCCAGGGGATACACCTGTGCTACGGAAACGAGCTTCCATCAATTCAGAAGGGGTGATTAAGCCGTGTTTGTTGCCTAAAAGCCAGACTCGATAACCGATAAAATAAAAGGTTAATGCGATTAAGCCAGTTCCAAACCCCATCATTCCGTAATAACTCAGACCAATGCGATACCCTGATCCTGAAAATCCCAGAAAAGCAAAGGCGCTGAAATTGGTAGCAATTAGGGTGAAAAATAGGAGAATTGCTCCCATGTTACGGTCAGCTAAAAAATAATCGTCAGGGGTGTTTTGTTGTTGGCGATAACCAACTAGTCCTACCACAAGGGTTACTAATAAATACCCGGCCAGCACAACATAGGGAATAATCGAGTCTAGTGTCATCTCCTTAACGGTCTTCCTTAGACGAAGTTTCCCAGAAATTTAGCACAAATAGTAACAATGCGATCGCGAGGAGAATTTGTAAGGCAATAAAATAGAATACCCAGGGGGGAAGATGGAGCAAGGAGAAGGAAATGTCTTGCTGCCAAGACCAGAAATCTTGGGATAGCAGGAAAATTACCGTAAAGCAGAAAAACCAGAAAAATGAGGATTTTAAAATTGGCATCAGCACTTTAGGAAAGGGAGTAGGGAGTAGGGAGTAGGGAGTAGGGAGTAGGGAGTCGGGAGTCGGGAGTCGGGAGTCGGGAATATGGCATCAAAATTATCACAATTCCTAAACGGATTGCTATTACTAGTCGCAACTTTAGTGAGAGCTAGATTAATCTGAATGGTAAAAGAAAGCACTAACTAAGGTATGCTAAAAAATACTGTTTCCTACTGATCAACCATTATAGGTAAGCTAGGGTCCATTTAATTTTCCTATTTTCGTGAGCAAGGCTACGTCACAAGCTTTTTCATTACCGATTCCCGATTCCCGATTCCCGATTCCCGATTCCCTGTTCCCTGTTCCCTGTTCCCTGTTCCCTGTTCCCTGTTCCGAAGCGTGCAGCGCAATAAAATTAGATTACCATAAACGGCATGGCAAATTTCTCTCATCGACCGTTAGCCGTTGATTTATTTGCTGGTGCTGGTGGTTTCTCCCTAGGGATTGAGCAGGCGGGGTTTGATGTTGCCGTTGCCGTTGAACAAGACCCAATTCATGGGGCAGTGTATGCCTTCAATTCCCCCCAAACCAAGGTTTTATGTACCGACGTTGCTACCCTGTCTGGTCAGGAAATTCAGAAAGCCCTGAGGGAGTGGGCAAGTCAAAGGGGGCAAAACCAAGACTGTAGAGAGGTTTCATCGCAGGTTTCTACCATTGATCTAGTGATTGATCTAGTCATTGGTGGACCCCCTTGTCAGGGATTCTCCTTGATCGGTAAGCGTCAAGTAGATGATGCACGCAATAATTTAGTGTTTGAGTTTTGCCGTTTGGTCAAAGAACTCCAACCACGCTATTTTGTGATGGAGAATGTTCCAGGCTTAGCTCAGAACAAATACCAAGACCTGTTCGAGCAGCTAATCAGCGAGTTTAAAGCAGCTGGATACACCATAACTGAGCCAGTCAAGGTATTGAATGCAGCAGATTTTGGCGTGCCACAAAAACGGCGGCGGTTGTTTTTACTGGGTTCTAGGCTTGGGGAAGCACCAGTGGTTTATCCTGACTCAGAACTAGGCTCTCACCAATGGGTAACTGTTAAGGATGCGATCGCAGACTTGCCTAACTTAGATGATTTTCCTGAACTCCAGAAAAGCGATTGTGTTGAACTAAAACCAAAACAGCTAGACCTGCTGCAAGCGTTAGCCATGCCCTATGTAGAAAAGTTACGGGATGTAATCACCGATCCTGGTAACTTTGCCTATCCCCGCCAGTGGAATCCTAAACTATTAACCAGTTCCCTGCAAACCCAGCACACGGAAGCGTCGATTGAGCGGTTTAGAAACACACCCATGGGCGAGGTAGAAACTACCAGTCGCTTACGACGCTTACACTGGGATAAACCATGCCATACCCTCAGAGCAGGTACTGGTTATAAAAACGGTCGCTACACCTCTCCTCGCCCCATTCATCCTGATTACCCACGGGTGATATCGGTGCGAGAGGCCGCTAGACTGCACTCATTTCCAGATTGGTTTCGCTTCCACCACACCAAATGGCATGGATTTCGACAGGTGGGTAATGCTGTACCACCACGATTAGGACGGGTTTTGGGTAAACAAATTATGACAGCCTTGGCCCAGGAACCATCAGTGCCAACCACAATTATAAAGCTCTCAGATACCAAACTGTTAACCTTTAAACAGTTTCAGGCATCCAAATATTGGACTATATTAGTATTTATTCCTTTTCTAATTTGCTGCTTCCTTCCTCCTGTCGTTCTCTTGTCCTAGAATCAACATGCTGTATATCACGACCGTCAACGCTGATCGGCTACTAGTTTGCCATCGTTGTAACTCAGATCACAGCTTAACCGCGATCCCATCACAACACATCGTGAGCTCGAATCACTACTAGCTAGGACTCTCTCTCACAGAAGATCTCTTCAAAATTGCCGATAGTTAAAATTACAGAGATTATGTGGAGCCCATGAAACCTTCTCAAGTGATCTTCCCCAAATTCCCGGTTAAGCAAATAGCTCAGCGTATTATTCATATGCGCCAAATTACCCGCATTGACCAACAGCTCTTTATGTCAGCTTTACGAGGCAAGGCATCACTTTCACTAGAAGAGCAAACCCTAGTCCAAGAGATTCATGACCGTTTGAACCGTGGATTGATTCGAGTAGTGGAATAAACTATATCACTTCTGGTCATGATGGTCAAACCAAT
>NZ_JAAHHZ010000234.1:0-7423 GCF_010672005.1 Moorena sp. SIO4A5
TCTTGGGGGGCAACCCCAATCAGCTTTTTCGTTGCCTCGGACACTGGTTGGTTATTGATTGCGATCGCACCACTATCCGCTCGTAGTAAGTTACAGATGATATTGATAGTAGTTGTCTTACCCGCACCATTGGGTCCGAGTAAACCATATATTTCTCCTGCTGGAATATTTAGGCTTAAATCCCGCAGAACGTTTCGATTACCGTAAGACTTACTTAATTTATGGATATTTAGCACTAGTTAAACCTTGAGCAATACTAAGGCAATTTAATCAGACTTTTTTTACGATAATCGGATGATTTTATAGGAGTACTAGCTAATAGATAACTGACCCGACTATACTTAAGTTTATTTGTTTGTGCAAGCCTCCTCATTTTTCAATGGTTTAAACTAGGTTACCCTGCACAAAAATTCCGTGGGTAATCACAATCTTCTCTCTACCCGAACCATCCCCTGGTATGACAACCATGCGACTATCACCATCACTGAGGCAAAGCCAAACAAAAACCAGAAATGAGACTCTATTTCCACCAAACCCTTCCCATCAGCCCATACTCCCAGCAAGGCTTCGTTCATATGATAAATTGGGTTAAACTTAGCGATTTCCAGTAACTGTTCCGGAAACAAAGCAGTTGGTAAAAACGCACCCCCCAAAATTAATAGAGGTACACCGAAGGTTCCCACTAAGGCATTAACGTCCTCAGTCCGCCGCGCTAATTGAGTTCCCAGAAAAAATCCCACTCCCACATAAGCAATAATACTCAGGAAAATAATCAATACCCCTAGCAACACGGAACCTTGAAACCTTGCCCCCAAAAATGCTGCTATGGTATAAACCACTAAGCCTTGACCTGTACCAATGCAGCTGTGAGCCAAAAAAATTCCTAAGAAATAGGATATGCCGCCTAATGGAGAGATAAATAAACGCTTGAGCATGTGCTGTTCTCGTTCTGAGACTACTGTTGCCACGCTACCCCCCAAGCAGCTAAAAAACAAAGCAGCACCCACAAGAGTAGTTGGGGCAGCCCGTTGAAATGCTTCTGCGGTTGATAGCTCAGCCTGTTCTGCCATAATCAAACCGTTGAGAAATAGCACAGTAATTGGAAAAATACTCCAAAATAATAGGCTACGCTGCCTTCGCCATAGTTCAATCAAGATTCGCTGTGCTACAGCACAGGTTTCCCGCCAATATTTCATAATTACAGCACTTTTCAATTGGGTTAGGTACAGATTCCTGGGTTTTAGGGAACAGGGAACAGGGAACAGGGAACAGGGAACAGGGAACAGGGAATAGGCATGCTAGCAATAGGCAATAGGTAAGATGAAAAAAATCTTGTGTACCTCATTAGGTTAGTAAACGTTTTCAACTTTCAACTTTCAACTTTTAACTTTTAACTTGAACGCCAGAAGGAAGATTTTTGTGTTTATATTGCCTATCGTCTATTGATAACAAACAAGGTATCCAGGTCTCTAAGATAATAAAGGGCAAAACAAGCTGCTAACATTTGCAAAGCGGCAAAAAATAGCAAATTAGGATCAGTAAATAGGCTTAGATATTGCTGATAGGATGAGATAGTTTATATCCCATGAAATACTAATACGCTACCATAAGTCCATCGTTTTTTCCACTAAGAGTAAAAATCCTAGGATGATTACTAGCTGGATAGCGCCAATAAGAATAAAAATGCTGTTACCGAGTCCACTAATAAAGTAAAAGTTTTCATAGACCGCAGCTGCATGTTCAGGACGCACGAATTTATCGATTGTCCACATCAGCATTACTATAAAAACACTGAGGCGCAGTAGAAACAAAACTAGGGGAATTCGATTAGATGCTCTCATGGTAGTTTCAGAAATAATAGATCGCAAGTAATAGATCGGATAACAGAATGATAGATCAGATTATATAACACTACGCATTTAGATTAGGACATTCCTAAACTCCGAAATCTAGTCATAGCTTACTTCTGACTTCTGACTTCTAACTTCTGACGCTAAGCGTAGCGCTATATCTGGTAGCGTCCTTATTTTATACCTAGGCATAATGAACCATCATGGTAAGCATTAAGGTATCAGCCGTTAGCCGTACCCACTATGAATCCATGACTTTCTTGACAAAGTATAGTTCCTAGTTGTTTTTGAAAAATTACTGTTGACTGGGATTAAACAGTATCAGCTAGTAGCAGGGAAACTGCCACCGATGAAGTGGACATCACTGAAGGTTTCGATCCATAAACGAGCTCCACAATCGAGTGGGTTATCTGGCTGATAGACAATCCGACACGGACCAATGATTTCGATCTGATTGCCGTATAGATTGTTGCCGCTTCGTTTTACTGAAATCACTGGCAGCCGGTCTTCAGGGCTTTTGTGGTTATTGGAGCCAATGCGATTGCGGTTGACATTAATCTTAGCCAAAGCAGGAGGACGAGTAGTACGCCATTTGCCTTTTGGTCCACGGGTACCTTTCGTGATTTGTGGCAAATCGTTGAACAGAGGAATAATCCAGAATTTCCCACTTTTATAGGCACCCCGAACCCGACCCTTCTCTAGGAGTTGGCGCAATCGCCGAGAAGAAATACCTAACAGAGATGCGGCTTCAGTAGTACCAACGTGCTTACTCATTGAGGAGACTTGAAATAACTATTCCGATACTAGTATATAATAAAAATTGACCAAATAACAACTTCCCTTAAAGAAGTGATATCGTGTCCAGTTGTTTCAATAGTGTTGAAGGTTGTTCGCGTAGCGTGGCCGAAAGGCCAAGGTTTAATAACCGGGTTACCTGTAACCTAAAAATAGGTTGAAAGTTGTTCGCGTAGCGTGGCCGAAAGGCCAAGGTTGTTCGCGTAGCGTGGCCGAAAGGCCAAGGTTGTTCGCGTAGCGTGGCCGAAAGGCCAAGGTTGAATAACCGCCTAACCTGTAACCTGTAACCGGGTCACCTGTAACCTGTAACCAATAACCTGTAACGGGTTAACCAGATTGCGATCGCGTTTGCTAAAATTCTGCTAAAATCATTTATTGAAAGTAAATTAACCAGCACCCTTAATCATAAGGATTGCTAAACAGCTCAAATCCTTAATTCCATCACTTAATCAAATTAGCCAAATCTCTCGGAAACCGAAAAGCTTTCGCGGCTACTTTAGCTGATTAGCCAACAGCCAGGGTTAGCATCTAGAGCTAGCATCTAGAGCTAGCATCTACCACTAGCATCTACTTAAACCATCCTGATACCAGGGAATTTCTACCGTAATTACTACCGTATGTCATTTAACTGTGACATGCTCCCTCTTAAGAGGACAATCAACAGGAAAAAACTACCCTCTTAATGGCCTAGTCATACCCAAATTCCCTGATGACCTGCCAGTATGATCTGCTGTCTTAATCCCGATTGCCAGAATCCCATTAATGCGGATGATAACCAGTTTTGCCAAAGCTGTGGTAACAAACTAGTACTCCTGAAAAACCGCTATCTTCCGATTCGACCCCTCGGAGATGGGGGCTTTTCCAAAACTTATTTGGCAGAAGATAGGGACAAATTGGATGAAAACTGTGTGATTAAGCAGCTAGCGCCCCAAATTGAGGGAACGAAGGCACTCAAGAAGGCACGAGAATTATTTGAGCAAGAGGCCAAACAATTGCAAAGGCTGGGACAACATCCCCAAATCCCTACTTTGCTAGCTTACTTTGAGGAAGATCAGCGCTTATATTTGCTCCAAGAGTATATCGAGGGGAAAACCTTAGAGCAAGAGTTGGCAGAAGCAGGACCGTTCAGTGAAGACAAGATTAGGGATGTTTTATTTGAATTGCTAACTATTCTCAAGTTTGTCCATCAACAGAAGGTGATTCACCGAGATATTAAACCAGGTAATATCATTCGCCGTCCTGCTTCGGCTCAAGGATATGAAAAAAAGACTGAGCTAGTATTAATCGATTTTGGGATAGCCAAGCAATTGAGGGCTACGGTCATGGCTAATATCACTGGCACCACTATCGGTTCCTTTGGCTATGTGCCTATGGAACAAATGGAGGGAGGTAAAGCCTATGCTGCTAGTGATTTATACAGTTTGGGCACGACCTGCTTTCATTTGCTTACTAATGTTCATCCTTGGGATTTGTGGAAGAAACAAGGCTATCGCTGGGTAAATAGTTGGCGAAAGCATTTAAAGCAACCGGTGAGTGAACAATTGTGGTGGATAATGGATCGGCTGCTCCCAGAAAGCTATCAGCACCGTTATCAGTCTGTAGACCAAGTCTTGGAGGTGTTGGAGCTTCAGTCTGCGCCCTCTGCTAATCCCTCTCAATCAACCTCTAAGTATAACGAGTCTTTTCTGAATTTTTTAACGTCATTAAGACAAAATGACCAGTTAAAAAAACAAGTGATGATGGGAGGATTTTCTTTATTATCTCTAGGATTAATTACTCAAGGATATGGATATTTTCGCTATAAAACATTTCCGTCTAATCTAAGTTTTTTGATGGCTGGTTTACCCAGCAGTACCTACCTCAAAACTACTCTCAATGGACACTCTAACTCAGTGCGTTCTATTGCGGTTAGTCCTGATAGTAACTATTTGGTAAGTGGTAGTAATGATCATACTGTAAAAATTTGGAATTTGCCGAAAGGTGAGTTAGTTAGAACTCTTAATGGCCATGATGGTAATGTTTATTCTGTCGCTATTAGTCCTGATGGAGAAAATATTGCTAGTGGTGGTGATGACAATACTATCAAGATTTGGAATTTGAAAAGGGGTCAGCTGAAAAAGAATCTTACTGGTCATCAGGGATTTATTAGTTCTGTTGCGATTAGTTCCGATGGAAAAACGTTAGTAAGTGGAAGTTATGACCACACTATCAAAGTTTGGGATTTACCGACGGGCAAGCTGAAACAAACCTTAAGGGGGGAAACGAATTGGGTTAGTTCGGTGGTGATTAGTCCTGATGGCAAAACCTTAGTTAGTGGTAATGGGGGCAATACGATCAGAATTTGGGATTTGGATACAGGTGATCTAAAAAAGACCCTGACCGGTCATAGAGATTCCGTTGTTTCTCTAATCATTAGTCCTGATGGTAAAACGTTATTTAGTAGTAGCCTAGACCGTAATATTAAAATTTGGGATTTGACAATTGGTGAATTAAAAAATACCTTGACTGGACATATATACTATGTTCATTCTCTGGCGATTAGCCCGGATGGTAAAACCTTGGTTAGTGGTAGTGCCAAGAATACCATTAAGGTTTGGGATTTAGAAACATGGGAGTTGAAAACTACCCTCACTGGTCATAAAAACTGGGTGAGTTCTCTGGCGATTAGTCCCGATGGAAAAACCTTAGTCAGTGGCAGTAGAGATGATAGTATTAAAGTTTGGAAGTTGCCTTGATTTATGACAGTAAGCTGGTTTAATTTAAAGTTTTAGGTTATGACAGGAAGGGAGCAGGGAGCAGGGAGCAGGGAGCAGGGGTAAAGAATTTTATTTTTTTGATATAGCAATTATATTTCCCATGAGGTACAAAGGGATCCCCCTAAATACCCCTTAAAAAGGGGGACTTTGAGGTTTATAAGTGTAACTCATAAATGCAATAAAAGCTATAATTAAATAATATATAATTGAAATCCACAACAGCTGAAAGGATAAAGTGTAAAGTCTAAGCTGTAAACTGTAAAGTGTAAACCGTCAACACAATTTAAATGCATACCTGGCACTGGGACACTTGGAATAATTTGCCCTATTTAACGAGTAGCCTATTGAAGCAATGGAATCACGGCTTCTTTTCCTCAGCATTTTCTCCCCGTTCTCCTGAAGAAATGGTGGATGTACTCCAGCCTGATGCCCAGGTGTATCGAGTTAAACAGGTTCACGGCAATACAGTACTAACTCCTGGGGAAATTGAAAGTACCCAAAACGGTGAGCCAGACTCCAATAAACCACCGGCTGATGGTATTATAAGTGAAGAAGCTAACCAAGCTGTGTGGGTTTGTACAGCAGATTGTACGCCGTTACTGATTGGGGATATGGAAACGGGACAGGTAGCAGCAATTCATGCGGGTTGGCGGGGTACTGCTCAACGGATTGTTCCTAATGCGATCGCAAGATTGCTAAACAATGGTAGCCGTAAAGAAAATCTACGCATTGCTCTCGGTCCAGCAATTACAGGGGAATGCTATCAGGTATCAGAAACCGTGGCGGCTGAAGTGGGAGCTAGTATTGTATCTACTGATCAAGGGGATACCACTGAATCAATTCTGGGGGTGTTGCAGCAGCTAGACGACTCCCCGATATTAGATGACCCGAAACCCGGACGAGTACGCTTGGATGTGCGGCGAGTCAATGTCTTACAGTTGGAACAATTGGGCATTGATTCAGAACAAATTGCGATCGCACCCCACTGCACTTACTCTGAACCAGAGCGTTTCTTTTCCTATCGGCGTAATCAACTTAAGAAAGTTCAGTGGTCTGGTATTATTAGCTATTGAAGCGTAAGCTATCAGCTATCAGCTATCAGCTATCAGCTAATGCGCTACAGATTGTGCTACTTGATGTGCTTATGGGCTATGAGGAAGCTACACCGAACAGCTTTTGAATAAGCGATGCAGCGCCGACCTGCGGGGGTTTCCCCCACTCGCGCTTGGGATCAAGAAAACAAGTAAGCATTCGTTTAATCTCAGTGATGGAAAGCTGACGGCTGACGGCTGACGGCTGAATGCTTACATTGAAGCTAGGCCAAAGCCTGGCAACGGAACCGGTACGACAATAGCAAAGAAACGTCCTTGAATCCATGCCACGCACCCCTAGATTAACCTTTGACCGGGGAACTCTGATTTTGCATCCACCACCGAGGGGCAAAGCTTGGGTGGAGTATGCGACTTGGGATGATCGGGTAGAGAAGTTTCGGATTAGAGGAATTCATTATCGTCCTCTGGTAGAAACCTTACTCAGAGAAAAGGTTGATTTTATTGATGATGCTAGGGAATTTGTGCCTCTGCCACTAGTATCTAGTTTTGAGATGGAACCTTATCCCCATCAACGGGAAGCTCTATTGGCATGGAAGCAAGCCGGTCGTAAAGGGGTAGTGGTGCTACCAACGGGAGCAGGTAAGACTTATCTGGCTCAGTTGGCAATGCAAGACACTCCTCGTAGTACCATAGTTGTCGTACCAACCCTAGATTTAATGCACCAGTGGTATGCTCAACTCGAAGCAGCCTTTCCAGATGTGGAGGTGGGAGTGTTGGGGGGTGGTTCTCGCGATCGCACGCCTATCCTGATCGCCACCTATGATAGTGCCACTATTCATGCGGAAACCTTAGGGAATCGGTACGCTTTGGTGATTTTTGATGAGTGTCATCACTTACCTACGGATTTTTATAAGGTGATTGCGGAATATGCGATCGCACCCTATCGGTTAGGACTGACAGCAACCCCAGA
>NZ_JAAHHZ010000235.1:0-7395 GCF_010672005.1 Moorena sp. SIO4A5
TACAACATCTTGACGACGAAGTGGAACTAGCTGATATATTTTTATGGAATCTTCCCCAAAAAGTTCCTTGAGATCTGTCTCAAGATCAGATGGTAATACCGCTGAGCTACAAGCAATCCGAAGAATTAAACGGTTAACATGCTCTTTATAATCCTTAAGCTCATCAACTAAAATTTCTGCCAGTGAAATTTCTGCCAGTCTTTTTAGTCGTAAAAGGCATTTATCAAAACTATACAAAAATATGTGGAGCCGATGGCTGCCCGATTGCCAGCTAGTAAATTTATCGCTTTTAAACAATTTCTGAGTTAGTTCATCTTTCGTCAAAACTGATCGAAGATTAAGTGATAGGATTTCATCCTTTGTATTTTTAAGCTCAGCAGTAACCTTCTCTTCTTCCTCCTTCATGGCTTGAGTCTTGCCGATGCCTGGTTCACCGAGGAGTATTAGGCAGGGTATTCCAGAAATTTCCCTAAAGGTTACCAACTTAGGATTGGGATTGTAATTGTAACCCTTGACCGATTGAACTTCTGGATCGGATAAGTAACCATCATAACCTAAATAGAAGCGATCAGAGGGAGAACACCAAAATCGCTGCCAGTTATAAATCTGATTCGACATGCTGTAGGGTTTACAGAATAGACAAGCATTTTTCTATGATAACTAGAAAAATCTCTAGCAATCCGTGTAGGAATTGTGATAGTTTTTGTTCCGTACTCCCTATTCCCTATTCCCTTTCCTATACCTTACCCAATTAAAGTCCGCTACATTATATCATCTTATTTATAAAATAGCCTTTAACTGTGCCACTTTTCAAAGTGACCTAATTTCAAAACAGCTCGAAAATATATCATGGTAGAAAATACTCTAGTGTGCAATCTCTACCATCTACATAAAAGACACACTTGTGCAATCGACACAAGACTAGACCAGGCTGCATTTAAACCAAAAACTGCATTCTACCAATAGTTTTGCTCAATACATTGGGAATTATTAGAGCAATTCATAACAGTTATGCCAAAGGTATTTTCAGCAAACCACTGTAAGCTATCAGCTATCAGAGGTTGTCTGAGAAGTCTCATTTGCTACATTCAAGCCCCCTAAATCCCCCAATTTTGGGGGACTTTTAGCAACAAATTGATTCTTGTTCCCCCCAGAATTGGGGGGCTAGGGTGTGTCTTCTTGCCTCGGAGATCCCCCTAAATCCCCCTTAAAAAAGGGGGACTTTGACTATGGCTCCCCCCTTTTTTAAGGGGGGCTGGGGGGGATCTAAATCTTGCGGAAAACTTTGAAAACACGCCCTAGGGGGGCGAAACCATACCCAGAATCAGGAACGCCGTTAATTTAAGCGAACAGCTAATACGCAACATCACAGGCTAGAAGCCTGTTCCACGTGCAATGGGGGTTTTCCCCAGACTTTCAATTTTATTTTAAGCTGTTCGCGTAGCGTGAGCTTTTAGCTGACCGCTGACCGCTGACCGCTGACCGCTGACCGCTGACAATTACCAATTCACAAAACGCGCTTCATCTAAAACAGGAAAACAACTATGAAAATCGAAGCAGAAAACACAACTCGCGTTACCCTAGAAAATTACGAGGTTTTTGATAATAATAGTGCTTCAGGCTCTAAAGCAGTCAGAATCGAAGACATTGAAACCAACGGCATAATCAGAATTGACTGGACAGAAAGTGATGGTGTTGCTGGCAAATACCATATCGGTATTGCTCACTTTGATGAAATAGATGGACAAGCCAAACTAACACTACGGGTCAACGGTACTGATGTTGACACCTATACTTTGGATAAAAACCTTGGTGGAGATGGACCCAACTCCGGTAACTATGTCGGTTTCACTGACTCTCTCAGCAATGGTGATCCTAATCCAAATCCTATCTTTAAAGATGTACAACTTGCTCCAGGCGATCGCATCGAAATTGTTGTAGAGGCAGATAGTCTTGATAATGAGACCTTCGAGTTAGGGCGAATTGACGCCATTGAATTTACCTCCGCTGAAGTGGATCTGTTCTGGCATAATTCTGAGACTGGCACCATGGGAGCTTGGCGAATGCATGGGGTAATGGGTACTGACCTAGATGAGGCAGTGACGATTCAAATGGAATCCGTTAACAGTGACTGGGAGATTCGTGCTGCTGGAGACTTCAACGGTGATAGCCACAAAGATATGGTTTGGCGCAATACCGCGAATGGAGACATTGGTATCTGGTTAATGAATGGTTCCCAGTTTCAAGAAGCAGTATCCATCGTCCCAGTCTCAGACCTTAACTGGAAAATCCATGGCACAGGAGATTTCAACCGTGATCAGCAAACCGATCTGCTGTGGCGTAATGACTCCACTGGGGAAAATGCAGTTTGGCTGATGAATGGCACTGAGCCGAATCGAGGAGTACTAATCCAATCAGAATTAGCCAACAGTAAATGGAAAATCCTTGGTGCCGGAGACTTTGATGGAGATAAAAACGCGGATGTTCTCTGGCTTGACACTGAAAACCAAAATGTTTACTACTGGCGCATGGCAGGTACAGATTACATAGAATCAGTGTTCGTTAATAATGCACCCCTTGACGACACCTGGAAATTTCAAGGAGTTATGGATTTTGACAAGAATGGTTACGATGACATTTTCTGGAGCAATACTGTTGATGGCAAGACAGGGATGTGGATGATGAATGAAAATGGTTACGACCGACCAGTAATCGCTGAGTCGGTAGATTTGAGCTGGGAAGGCCATGCCTGAAGTGACCTGTGTTGAGCGTTGACACTTTGTTGAGTCTAAACAAAAAGCGCTCAATCAAATTATGCGTTCGCGTAGCGTGGCCTACGGCCAATCGCACTTGTGACTTGCTGCGGTTTACAATCAATTAGTGACACACCTTAGGGGCGCACCAGATGCGCCCCTAAGATTTATTTTTAAAATATAGCGTTAGTGATATAGGGTAAACCCAATGAAAATTGCGATCTTATCCCTAGATGCTACCTTGTATTCTACCCGACGCTTGAAGGATGCTGGGGACAAGCGGGGTCATCAAATGCGGGTGATTAACTATATGTGCTGTTACCTGAATATTACAGCTGACAAGCCAATGGTAATGTATCAGGGCAAACCCTTAGATGACTTTGATGCCATTATTCCCCGGATCGGGGCATCACAGACCTTCTATGGCACGGCCATTGTACGCCAGTTTGAATTGATGGGTGTAAAGAGTGCTATTCCAAATCAGGGAATTTCCCGCTCCCGTGATAAACTACGCTCTCTTCAGATCCTTTCTGGTGAAGGTATTGGTTTACCCGTAACTGGCTTTGCCTATTTAACCGAAGATATTGACCACTTAATCGAGATGGTAGGTGGTGCTCCTTTGGTGATTAAACTATTGGAGGGTACCCAAGGTATTGGGGTAGTCCTGGCAGAAACCCATCAAGCTGCCAAGTCGGTGATTGAAGCCTTTCGCGGTTTACAAGCCAATATTTTAGTCCAAGAATTTATCAAAGAAGCAGGGGGTATGGATATTCGCTGTCTTGTGATTGATAGTAAGGTAGTGGCATCAATTAAGCGACAGGGAGCAGAGGGGGAATTCCGCTCGAACCTACACCGAGGGGGAACAGCTGAAAAAATCCAGTTAACCTCTCAAGAGCGTATCACAGCAATTCGTGCTGCTAAAGCCATGGGATTACCCATAGCTGGGGTAGACATGGTACGCTCCCATCGTGGTCCGCTAGTGTTGGAAGTGAATTCTTCACCAGGACTAGAAGGAATTGAAAAGGCGACTGGGGTGGATGTGGCGGGGAAGATTATTGAATTTTTGGAAAAAAGTGCTGCGAATGATAAAAAAGGTACACCTCGCAGTGGAGCTGTTCGCGATCGCATCAAGTATTAAAAGTATTAAATTCTCAAGAATCTGTAATTCTCTATTTCCCATGCCCCGATCAGAAGTTTCCTATTGGTTAAAAACAAAACTTATCTCAAACCAGGGGCTTGATGGTAAAACAAAGCAATCCCTGGAAAGGCATCGATGGCTCAAACATGCAACTAATAGGGTACCTAATGGTTATCAATTTAATTTTGACGCAGTACTAGGTTATAGTGTCTGACATAGGTACATTTTTGATTAGGGTGTAAGGAATGAATCCAAGCCTGGAACAGTCAAGTATAGATACCACGACTATGATGACATCTTCCGAACCATTGGTCGAGGTGCCGAAAATCTTGGAAGAAGAGCGCATACAAAAGGAGCGTATGCATGATGTACTGCTGCTTCTGGAACATTTAGTAGAGAGGGAAGAAGCTACCGTAAAGCTCATCCTCGATTGCCTCTACGATGTCGGATCAGTCAACCTGATCAACAAAAAGTTTCAGTCTCGCTCCCTCAACTGGATGATGAAATCAATTGCCCGTATGTCTAAACCAGCCTTCAGAGTTGTTGCTCTGCGCTGGTTTAAGAAGAATTGTCCAGAACTGATTACTAAGTGGCTGCAGGAGCAAGTGCAAGGGAGTACGGAGCAGGGAGTAGAGAGTAAGGAGTAGGGGGAATAAAATTGACTACTGTACCTCATAAGTACGAGAAACGCGATAATTAAATTATCGTTCTCAGGATTAACATCAGGGATACTTCAGCAAATCGAAACGCAATATCAGGACTTACGCAACACTGGGGAATAAACGCGCTGATTTAGTACATTGGTATAATAAAGCACTCTACAGATTGATTTTATCCGTAAGTATTCAACAGCTTACTGCTGGCTCAGGCTATCCTGTAGAGCATCATGTTTGGATCACCTTGAGTTAGGAATTTTCACAAAACCAATAGTTTACAAATCTGGTCAAGCAGTTGACAATTTTCTGCTTACAGAAGAATTCTGTTGGTGCTTTGATATTGGTCATTCAAAAGCTTTTTTAGCGCCCAAGGCCAGTAGCATGCTCACAGTTTTTTCACAAAGTTTGATTAATCTTTCATCAGAGCTTAATCAAAGGAGCCGAATTTCTAAGTAAATACTCTGCGCGCGGTCTAAACAACTAGCTGATGCCTAATCTGATGACTATAGAGGGGAGGAGATGGATAGAGTCAAGGTCGGCAAATGCAAGTTGTTAACAAGGCCAATGCTACCAGATTTGCTCTAAAAACTCTGATTTCAAACTAAGGAGAACGTTGATGAACACACAATCAGAAACTGCCATTAAGCACAGTGATGTAATCAACCAGATAGTACTGAATCGCCAAAACACCGAAGAAATTGGTCGGGTAGCTGAGCTGTGGCTCGACCCAATTGCTCACCAAGTTTTGGGTTTGGTTTGCAAGTCAGGACTGCTCGGTCACAAAAAACGGTCATTTACTTGGGCAGAAATTGAGACGATTGGCTCCGACAGCATTCTAGTTTACCTTGGCTCGGAAACCACAGCGAAAAAACCGGAATCTGTGGAATCGATTGTGGGACATCAGTTGTGGACGGACGGAGGGAATCAGGCAGGTACTTTGATGGACTATCGATTCGACCCCAACACGGGGAAGGTAGTTGAGTATATCTTTGGATCCAAGGGCTGGCGTGGTCTCACTGATGGCTCCTACCGACTTCCCCCTGTCGCGATCGCTAGTGTGGGCGGTAAACGAGTGATGGCGATCGAGGCGATGGTGCAAAAGGCTGAGCAATATACGGGTGGCATCAATCACAAAATTTCTCAGGCGGCTGAATCCTTGAAAGATGACTACGCTAAAACCAAGGAAGATATGGCGGCGCTGGTGAAAGGGACTCAGGGGCTAGCGACTCAAGTGCAAGAAACTACTAAAAAAGTAGCGGGAAATGCTCAAGATAAGTTCTCTGAGGTCGCTGGTCAAGTGCAAGAAACTACTAAAAAAGTAGCGGAGAATACCCAACAGAAGCTCTCTGATGTTGCTGATCAAGCACAACAGACCACTAAAGAGCTAACTGGTAATGCTCAACAGAAGCTCTCTGAGGTTGCTGGTCAAGCACAACAGACCACTAAAGAGCTAACTGGTAATGCTCAACAGAAGCTCTCTAATGTTGCTGGTCAAGTGCAAGAAACTACTAAAAAAGTAGCGGAGAATACCCAACAGAAGCTCTCTGATGTTGCTGGTCAAGCACAACAGACTACTAAACAGCTAACTGGTAATGCTCAACAGAAGCTCTCTGATATTGCTGGTCAAGTACAACCGAGCAATAAAAAAGTAGCAAAGAATGCCCAAGAGAAGTTTTCTGATATTGCTGGTCAAGCACAACAGAGCACTAAACAGCTAACTGGTAATGCTCAACAGAAGCTCTCTGAGGTCGCTGGTCAAATACAACCGACCAATAAAAAAGTAGCGGCCAATGCCCAAGAGAAGTTTTCTGAGATTGCTGCTCAAGTGCAACAAACGGCTAAACAGGTGACTGGTAATACCAAAGAGAAGCTTTCTGATGTCACCACTCAAGTGCAAGAGGCTACTAAAAAAGTAGCGGAGAATAGCCAAGAGAAGTTCTCTGAGGTTGCTGGTCAAGCACAACAGACTACTAAACAGCTGACTGACCAGGCTAAGGAAAAACTAGTTCAAGTAAAGACAAAGTTGCCGAGTGCTGACTCCGCTACTACTACAGACGCTGCTCAGAAAGACAAGACACTCAACCCTAGTTCTGAACCAGAATCTGCCAAAACAGCTCTTAATCACTTAGGACTTACGCAAATCTCTTAATTTAACGCTACTTGTAGGGTGGTAAAAACCTTGCCCACCCTACCCATGGAGTCTGTGCGTAAGTCCTGGCACTAACTGATCTATACAACTGAAAGAGAAAAATACCATGAGACAAGTGGCAATACTGGTAACTAGACAATTTGCAATGGTGCTAAGTATTTTAGCGATCGCATCTTTGTTATCTCTAGCTACTGATGGTAATGAGAACTCTCAGTCTCAACCGACTCCGAGTTCACCAGAAGCAACTGCACCCCAAACACCAGCAGAAACCGCTGCATCCGAGAGAAAAGAAAAACAGAAGTCTCTGCAGAACATAATCTCTGTGTTAATGATCGCTGATCAGTAATGTCAGCATTCAGCTATCAGCATTCAGCTATCAGCCCTCAGCTATCAGCCAAAGGCCTATGGCCAACGGCTAACCGCTGAGAACCCCGTAGCGTGCCCTAAGCGCATATGCTGAGATCGGCTTTTCTCCAAAGTTTCAACTCTGATTAATCTCAAACTATTAGGTACGACCCGTGGCGAATTTAATTCTTAATTCCGAAAGCGCACCTTTAAATTCTCCTGTTTGAGGTTTATTTTAAGCATTAGGCTGACAGCTGACAGCTGTTCGGTGTAGCGTGGCCTACGGCCAACGGCTGAATGCTTACTCAGTAATTACTTAGAAGGTGGCAAGAAAGGTTTATTTAAGGAGAATTC
>NZ_JAAHHZ010000236.1:0-7239 GCF_010672005.1 Moorena sp. SIO4A5
GGTCAGTAATAAAACGGTCGTATCGTTCTTGGTGAATTACTTCTGGCGATGTGAGTAAATCCCTAGTATTCGACCAACGGAAAGCACCAGCAAAACAGCAGTCGAGGATACCCAAGAAATGACGACAAGGTAATTGACTTAAAGCATCGTGTAACTTGGTCATGGGCAGATAACTATTAGTATCGCCTAGTAAAGCATCTTGAGGAATTAAGTAACCCGCCGGGCCATCATCACCATTGAGAGCGACTCCATGACCAGCAAAGTAAAATAATAAGCGGTCATTTTCAGTGACAAGTTCGGGTAAGGTATGAAATAAAAATTTGTTAAACTTAGACAGAGTTGCCACTTCGTCTAGGCATTCCCAGACTTCGTAATCATGCTTCTCGCGGAGAATTTCTACTAGTTTTTTGGCATCGTTTACGGCAGTGTTGAGGGGAGAAATGCCGTTGGTGTAGTTATTGATACCGATGATCAAGGCGAGATGGCGAGAAAACATGTTATACTAAAAGCACTTATAAAGATAACTTTAATACTCTTGATTGCTAGCATCCCATTTTGGCAAATATATCTTTTTATGTGGGCGGTATAATCCCGCTCACACAGCTGGGGTATAGTTTGTAAAATCTGGGATGCTCCCTATTTATTCCCCAAGATAATTTGTTAACTTTACGCAGAAATTAGTATTTTCGTAATAAATCTTTACCTATTGACGAAAGCAGACAACCCCTAGGTTCATTGGCGGATATAGGGTTTATAAATGAGATGTAAACCTAGGAGGAGTAACGGTGGTAGATCTGCCAGAGGCGATCGCACTACTTCTCAACCAAGATTAACGAGAGTGCGTTCGCTTTTAGCGGAAGCTACGCGAACGCAAATTCTTGGACAATTATAAAAATCAGCCAATTGCAAAAAACATTATCGTGGGTTACTGAGGCTGAAGTGGCAACCAAAACTTTTACCGTTTTTAACTACCTCTTTACATTTTCACAGAGATCGCGATCGATCTCATCAACATTCGGGTGATTTTGCAAATAATGGCGCACCCAATTGCAGTTAATCGTCAGCATCTCTTTAATATCTCCCACTCGCGACAGCCGCGCCGTATTGTCATTTGATGCCGTGGCCAGTTGCTTGCCGTCGGGGCTAAATACCACGCTCAACACTAGATTTTCATGTCCCCGGAGAGTATTCAACAGCTTACCAGTAGCCCCATGCCATATCCGCACTGTTTTGTCTGGTGATGCCGTGGCCAGTTGCTTGCCGTCGGGGCTAAATACCATGCTCCACACCGGATTTTCATGTTCCCGGAGAGTATGCAACAGCTTACCAGTAGCCCCATGCCATATCCTTGCCGTATGGTCATCTGATGCCGTGGCTAGTTGCTTGCCGTCGGGGCTAAATACCACGCTTCTCACTTCACCTTCATGTCCCCGGAGAGTATGCAACAGCTTACCAGTAGCCCCATGCCATATCCTTGCCGTTTTGTCTGGTGATGCCGTGGCCAGTTGCTTGCCGTCGGGGCTAAATACCACGCTTCTCACCCCACCTTCATGTCCCCGGAGAGTATGCAACAGCTTACCAGTAGCCCCATGCCATATCCTTGCCGTATGGTCATCTGATGCCGTGGCCAGTTGCTTGCCATCGGGGCTAAATACCACGCTTCTCACCCCACCTTCATGTCCCCGGAGAGTATGCCACAGCTTACCAGTAGCCCCATGCCATATCCTTGCCGTATGGTCATCTGATGCCGTGGCCAGTTGCTTGCCGTCGGGGCTAAATACCACGCTCCACACCAGATTTTCATGTCCCGGGAGAGTATGCAACAGCTTACCAGTAGCCCCATGCCATATCCGCACCGTTTTGTCTGGTGATGCCGTGGCCAGTTGCTTGCCGTCGGGGCTAAATACCACGCTCCACACCGGATTTTCATGTCCCCGGAGAGTATGCAACAGCTTACCAGTAGCCCCATGCCATATCCTTGCCGTATGGTCATCTGATGCCGTGGCCAGTTGCTTGCCGTCGGGGCTAAATACCACGCTCGACACCAGATTTTCATGTCCCTGGAGTGGGAGCAACAGTTCACCAGTAGCCCGATCCCACACCCGCGCCGTTTTGTCGCCAGATGCCGTCACCAGTTGCTTACCGTCGGGGCTAAATACTACGCTTATCACCTCACGTTCATGTCCCTGGAGAGTATGCAACAGCTTACCAGTAGCCCGATCCCACACCCGCGCCGTTTTGTCGAATGATGCCGTGGCCAGTTGCTTACCATCGGGGCTAAATAACACACTTATCACCTCACCTTCATGTCTCTGGAGAGTATGCAACAGCTTACCAGTAGCCTGATCCCACACCCGCGCTTTATCGTCGAATGATGCCGTGGCCAGTTGCTTGCCGTCGGGGCTAAATACCACGCTTCTCACCCCACCTTCATGTCCCCGGAGAGTATGCAACAGCTTACCAGTAGCCCCATCCCACACCCGCGCTTTATCGTCGAATGATGCCGTGGCCAGTTGCTTGCCATCGGGGCTAAATACCACGCTTCTCACCCCACCTTCATGTCCCCGGAGAGTATGCCACAGCTTACCAGTAGCCCCATCCCACATCCGCGCTGTATGGTCATCTGATGCCGTGGCCAGTTGCTTGCCATCGGGGCTAAATACCACGCTTCTCACCCCACCTTCATGTCCCCGGAGAGTATGCCACAGCTTACCAGTAGCCCCATCCCACATCCGCGCTTTATCGTCGAATGATGCCGTGGCCAGTTGCTTGCCGTCGGGGCTAAATACCACGCTTCTCACCCCACCTTCATGTCCCCGGAGAGTATGCAACAGCTTACCAGTAGCCCCATCCCACACCCGCACCGTTTTGTCTGGTGATGCCGTGGCCAGTTGCTTGCCGTCGGGACTAAATACCACCCTCGACACCAGATTTTCATGTCCCCGGAGAGTATGCAACAGCTGACCAGTAACCCCATCCCACACCCGCACTATCTTATCATCTATAGTAGCTAGCTGTTTACCATCGGGACTAAATATTACATCTGTACCCTGTAGCCGCAGACGCTCCCTCCATCCTTTTTGATTGTGGTGAACTGTTTTTCCTAAAATACCAAGAACACTCAGAGAAACACCATCTTTTCCAATCCAAACATTATTTAATTGTTTCTTAGCTTTTATTGCTTTGACCATTGCATCAAATTGATTGTTTGATAGCAGGTTTGCTTCTGAAGCTTCTATCAAAGCATTAATCTCTTGTATCAGTGCATTTTGCTGTCCAATCAGAGCGGCGATGGTTAACCCACTCAATCCCAGCATAACTGCGATCGCAATACCCCAATTCCGACGAGTATTAAAGCTTTTTCGCCCAATACTGCGCCGCACAAACTCAGCTTCTACTTGGTTAAGCCAGTTATCATCGGATAAAGATACCTTTTTCAACAAATCAAGACGAGGGTTAGCATTCCAAAGAAACCTTGCCTTTTGCTGACTTTTCCACTCTTCAGCCGCAGGAGTCAACCGCCGTTGTAGAAGTAAATTTTCCTCATCCAAATGCTTCCACTCCAGCAGCTTTTGCCAACCCCGCACCAAAGCATCATGGGCTGGTTCTACATAAGGATTCCCATCAGTATCTTCTCCAATAACCAATAACCGTGCATTGGTAAAGCGCTCAATTACTTCCTTAACTAAACCATTTTTCTCTCCCGGATATTCTAATTCTGATAAAGGTACACGCCTACGGGCTAACTCACCCCCAGTCAGGGCAACCATCCGCAGCATTACATGACGGATAACTTGGTCATAAGCGGGATTTTCATTAACTAGCGCCTGATATTCCTCATCAGCCCTTTGAGTTAGCGATCGCATTACTCCCCCCAATTCCATATAATCGGCTTGAGTCAAGGCCCGGTCAATAGTGATTCCTCTATATTGTGCCTCCCGTTGCCGCCTTAAATACTTCAGGAATAATTCACTCAAGGCAAAAGACAGCAGGGGCAATGCTCCGGGCATATCTGCCACTTCATCAATCAATTGTTCTACTAATTCGTGGGGCTCAAAATACATCACCCGTGCTTGAGCCGGTTTTTCAATCGCTTCCCTTAGTTCCCCTCGTGTCATCGCCGGTACAATAAATCGTCCCCAGTTAAGTTCTTCGCCGACAAACGTTAAGCCAGCATCCCTGACTTGGGCTTCAAAGTCAGACCGTAGGGATAGTACTACCCGTAATTTATCCCCATGGGCATTTATGGCTGTGAGTATCTGTTGGAAAAACTCCTTACGCTCATCTAAGTTTTGACAGAATGTAATAATTTCTTCGCTTTGGTCAATAAACAGTAATAACTTAGAATTGGGGTGATTTTTCGCCCAAACATCAATGCTCATTGCCAGGTTCTGCTGGGGGTTTTGTGGCTCAACCCTTGGTAACTTAGCTTCAGTCAGGAGATTATTTAATGGTTCCAAGGGAGTCTCACCAGGACGGATGGGTGGCAAAATACACCATTTCTCAGTCTGAGATTGCCGTAGTTTGGGAATTAATCCTGCCTTGACCAAGCTTGATTTACCCGAACCGGAAGCACCCAACACCACTGTTAAAGGATGAGCTTTGACAAAATCTTCTAACTTTTCTACTAGTAATGTTCTACCGAAAAACAGGGCACTGTGTTTCTCGTCAAAGGACTTTAAACCCCGATAGGGATTTTGTGACTCATCCAAAGGTGGTGCTGGTGGTAAATTAAGTTCATGTCCGGGAGAAAGAAAGATATACTCGCCTTTATCGTGTTTGTTTAAACACCAAATACCGGGCGTTTGTCGCTGACGGTATTTTCCTGTGGGAATTTCTACTCGATCCCGTAAATGTAAATATAATTCTGTTGCTGTAATTACCCCATCGACCGCCGGTTTACCATTTTTGGCAAGAGGATAGATATCTGCTGCACCTTCGAGGGCTTCTAATAATGCCGCAGCAAAAGGGGAATGATTGCCGAATTGACCGCGTACGCTATCTAAATTAAAGTTATCTAAAGCCTTTTGGTCAGAAGCTGAGGAGGTAATAATTTGCCAGGCTGGGTCACTAATAAAACGGTCATAACGCTCTTGGTGAATTACTTCTGGTGATGTTAATAATTCCCTGGTACTTGACCATTTAAAAGCACCAGCAAAACAGCAGTCGAGGATACCCAAAAAATGACGACAAGGTAATTTAATTAAAGCATCATGTAACTTGGTCATGGGCAGATAACTATTAGTATCGCCTAGTTTGGCATCTTGAGGAATTAAGTAACCAGCCGGACCATCATCGCCATTGAGGGCGACTCCATGACCAGCAAAGTAAAATAATAAGCGGTCATTTTCAGTGACTTGTTGGGGTAAGGTATGGAATAAAAATTTGTGGAAGTTAGACAGAGTTGCCACTTCGTCTAAGCATTCCCAGACTTCGTAATCATGCTTTTGGCGGAGAATTTCTGCTAGTTGTTTAGCATCGTTTACGGCGGTGTTCAGGGGTGAAATGCCGTTGGTGTAGTTATCGATGCCGATGATAAAGGCGAGATTGCGGGAGAACATGTTATACTAAAAGCACTTATAAAGATGACTTTATTACTAGTGATTTGAAGCATCCAATTTTGGCAAATATATATTTTTATGTGGGCGGTATAATCACGCTCACACAGCTGAATGGAGTATAGTTTTTCAAAATTGGAATGCTCTCTATTTATTCATCAAGAGAATCTGTTTACTTTATGAAGAGATTATTAGTTTTGTAATAAATCTTTACATATCGCCTTGGCAGACAACCCCATAGGGTCAAGGGCGTATATATCTTTCCCCTCTTGCATGCATGCCTTTTTATGCAATCAGCGTGTTTACAACCTAGATACAAACCCTATAATGACCAGGCTACTCATTCAAACCCAAACTGTCCCTGTGATGGTCAATCTTCCTGGGATCATCCCCATGACTCTCGCCCAGTTTTCTGAATTCTGTCTAGCCAATCGAGATCTCCGAATTGAGCGCACCGCCAGTGGAGAAGTTGTGATTATGCCCCCAGTCTTTTCCGATACAGGCAATCGGAATCTCAAAATTTCTCAACAATTGGCTAACTGGGCTGATCTCGACGGTACGGGTGAAACCTTTGACTCCAGCACCGGCTTTACCTTGCCCAATGGAGCGATCCGCTCTCCAGATGCCTGTTGGATTAAACTGGAGAGCTGGAATGCCTTAACCGAGGAACAGAAAGCTTCCTTCGCCCCCATTTGCCCCGACTTTGTGATCGAGTTACGTTCGGCGAGCGATACACTCAGTGGCTTGCAAGACAAAATGCAAGAATACCTTGACAATGGCACATCACTGGGTTGGTTAATCGACCGCCAAAACCGGAAAATTTACATTTATCGTCCTAATCAGAAACCAGAAATTTTGGACAATCCTGAAACCGTTAGCGGTGCTCCGGAACTGGCGGGGTTTGTGCTAAACATGAGCAAGATTTGGTGAAAGCAATTGTCAGCTATCAGCTATCAGTTATCAGCTATCAGCTATCAGCTATCAGCTATCAGTTATCAGCTATCAGCTATCAGCTATCAGTTATCAGTTATCAGTTATCAGCTATCAGTTATCAGCTATCAGCTATCAGTTATCAGCTATCAGCTATCAGTTATCAGCTATCAGCTATCAGCTATCAGCTCTCACAGGCTAGAAGCCTGTGCCACGATACTTGAGGTGCCATTGGCCGTAGGCCACGCTACGCTAACAGCTTTTGAATAAAATAAGCACCTCAAGCAGCGTGAGCCTTAGGCTCACGGCTGACCGCTGACCACTGACGGCTGACCGCTGACCGCTTACCGCTGACCGCTTACCCATCATTGGCTTAGATTCTGGCTTGGTTGAGATTGATTGCTCGGTTGAGTTTTATTTGATTGCTTTACTATCAACCAACCAATACTAGCTGCTACTAATACCCCAACTACCCCAATAATCCACCATTTCAGTGCTTTGTTCCCTGAAGAATTATTAGTAATATCATTAACCACAGGATTTGCCACAGTAGTAGTTTTTGTAGTAGTTGTAGCTCCGAAGTCAGAGTTATTTTTTAGGGATTGAATCACCGCCTGAGAAAGCGCAGTTAACCCCACTGGTTCAGTAAAGTAAACCAGGTGATCGCAGCCGATTTCCTGAATTTTCGGTTGTGGAGTCCGGTTTGAACCTAAGCTTTTTATACTTTGTACTGTAACAGCGATATCATTTG
>NZ_JAAHHZ010000237.1:0-7235 GCF_010672005.1 Moorena sp. SIO4A5
GGACAATCATATTTTATTAGATAGTTTTTCAACCAATTAGCATAATTCTCATTATTCCTATCCCATCGACGGAAAAAACGTGGAAGAGATTTTTGTTTAAACTGGTAGTAACGCTCTGATACTTGACAAAGATTTATAGTAGCTTGCTTGAATTCACCTTGACTAGCGAGCTCTTCTATAGCATAGGAAAACTGCAATTGATCTAACATTGACTGACATAGCTTGGGAAAAGCCTTATTTTGACTCTTTATCTTTCTAAGTTGCTCTATTTGTTCTTTTCTGGTAGTAAATTGGCGTCTGCATATGTCCTCAGGAGCAAGGTTTTTTAGTTGATCGTCTGCTCTTCTAGCACTAGTACACTGAAATACACCAAAGGTAATGACTAGAAACAAGGCGATCAAGCCACCCCAAAAACTAATGGGTGATGGGATTCTGCTAGCTGATGAGGTAGCCAAGGTTGTGGCTTGGTCTGGCTCTAAAGGTACTACAGTTGATTGGTTGGGCTCATCAGTTGTTAGATCTGGGTGTTTGGGCTCATCAGTTGTTAGATCTTGGTCTTGAGTAACTGGGGTAATTGGTAGGTTAGGAAAAGCCATGGCGATGGCTTGATCAGTAGCGTCTGTGGTCAGCTCAGATGCCAGCCAATAGTCTGTACTGGTCAACTGTGCTAACTCTTGAGCTACCCAGCTGGGATTAAAAACAGCCTCATAAATACGGTTAGAAACTTTTAAATTTCCCCCCTGGTTAATCACCACACCGGAGTTGAGCAAGACTTTTTGTTCCCAACTGTCATTTGCCATCATGGCTCCCTGCAAAATTTTCTGATACAGCCGCAGGAATTGTTCTTCGAGCAAGAAACTACGAATATCTTGCAGAAGTTCAGCGGCTTCCTGAGTTTCCCAATTTTCAACGAAGTGAGTTTTGACGAGTTCTTCGACTTTGAGAGCTTCCTCACCAACAGGGATGGGAGATTTAGAGTCAAGGATAACTTGACAAAGCTTCTGGGTCAAAAAAGGCTGAGAGCCAGTCCATGCCAGTACCTCGTCTAAGATAACATCAGGGTTGATCAGATGTTCCGCCAATGCGGGTTTGAATGGTTCGAGGATTTTAGCCACCTCAGGTTTATCCTGCTTAGAGGTCATTTCATTCCTTGTGTATTCCAGACTATTTTTCCTTCAAACATATTTTGTGATAGTCTTGAATTTTGGATCAAGATTAACAAGGAATTTCTATGACCTACAAGCCAGGTTATCGGTAAGACATGGGGTTTCGACTACAGGTCCATTACATCCAACCCCTCTGATGGCATAACCTTTCCCCCATACGACTTAACTACATCTTCAAACAAGGGCATATCATCCTGTGGGATTCCCACTACTACTACCATTTTGGCATATTCCTCTGCTCCTTCTTCCTTGTATTCTATTTGCTCGAAGGGCAGGTCTGTTGTCCAATCGTCTAAATTGCTATTAATCATAGGGATGTTGGGCAACAGTTCTTCAACTGGGATAGCGCGAGGTTTAAAAGGTAGATCCACGCAAAATCGAGGCAGTGCCTGATGAGAAAAATTAACGAAATCCACGGGATTGGTAAAAACGACCGATACTTGGACTTTCATAATCTATGCTATGGTATTCAATCTATTGAGACTAAGTTGAATTAATACATCATAGCAAAGATGAGCAGTAAGCTTACCCCGGGCTGTTGGCGTAGCCTGCCGCCAGGCATAGCACGGGGGCTTTCGCCCAGGCAACAGGCGCGTTGGTTTTCAGTAGCCCTAGCTAACTAACGCCCTTAGACTCCCAATTAATTGAGCCTAAGGGTTAAGGGCTGAACCTCTAGGTCTGCTTACTCTACGGAAACCCGTAGCTTCTACAACCGAGTCAATTCCCGGACGACCCCATTGAGAATTAAGAATTGAGAATTGAGAATTGAGAATTGGTATTTCTGAATTCTTGATTCTTGATTCTTGATTCTTCAACATTGCTCCGATTTACGTATCACTCGCCGATACTAACCTACTGGCCTAGCCGTTTTCTCCGGAGCTAAGAGTGCCTTGGCCAATTTCAACCTATATCTATTATACTTGACTGGGGTTAAAACTGCTATGCCGCTTCATCCCGGAGACGAAACCTTTGTTTCTTACGTGAGACAGCCTCTGACTTGCAGTCATGCCAAATCTGGGTCTAATAGCACCGTTAACCAAACTGGTAATATGAACAGTATATTATATCGCAATGACTCAATTTAGGAATTGATGCCTGGTGAATAAAGACGTATCAAGGAGTTTGGTTTACGAGTTCCAGCCTCATCAGATTATTTGCTTAGAGCATGACAATACTCGTTTATACGCTGAAGTGATCGAATTTGTGTCATCGCGACAAATGTGTTGGGTGCGTTCTATGATATTGGTCACCTTGCATAGTCAAGAGCCTGTGCCAGTGGAACTCCCTGAACAGCTTACTCTTTACGACCTACGCTCTGGACCGGATTTACTTTGGCCAGCGAGTTTATTACGACTAGCCTTAGACACTGAAGTAATTCCCCTCTTGGTTCGGTTAGATGACCCTGATGTCAATGTAGAAAGTGACCCTGATGCTCGCCAGCAACTAAGTTATTTTATCTGTGCAGTTTGGCAAGCTTATCCTGAAAAGTTTTAAGTTTTGTTAATGGTTAATCGGTAATAGGACTTTGCCAACTCCATGGTGATCTGATCACGACTCAAGCAGTAGCAAGTCAGACCCCTTAGGAGAGTAAACTAAAGTTGTAGGGGTTTTGCCACATGTAGCTGTCAGAGCTTGCCCCAACCCTGAAAGTCATGGCTAAAAGTCATGGCTAAAAGTCATGGACTAGTTACCAAGCCTCCGAGCTGGTCTAGCCTTAGTTTATAACCACTTTTTCTAGTGACTCGGAACTAGCTGTACACGACCAGCATCCATCTCAGACATTAATAATTCCAGTGCTTCGTAATCCACATCAGAGATGTAACCAGTTTGAGTTAGTTCGTAGTTAATTGCATTCTCTATATCAGGAGTCAACTGCCTAATATAGAGGGCTTTTTCTACTAGTTGACGAATAACAAAGGTAGTTTTCACAATTACTTACCCAAAATTCCATATAAATTTATTGTCTTCTGAAGTTACTAGCCACTATAGTGATCTTTATCTTATTGGTATGTGATCTAAATCACTGATGAGGTGGATTGGTACTCTGTTACATATATATTATCAGCCTTTTGGACTTAACTCAGAAAGCTTAACCTGAACGGAAGAAGCTATGCCGTTTCAAGGGTTAGAGGTATTGAAGTTTAGGTGCCACCCGTGGCGAATTTAATTCTTAATGGTAAGAGCGCACCTAAGGCAGTTATAAGGACATACTGCTTAGTACTACTTGCCTCTACACCCTAGTTAACGTTATACTTCTCTAAGGCTAAACATTTGGCTCAAGCCTATAACAAAAAGTATTATATTTCTATGTCAGGACAGCTCTATTTAGTTAACGTAACAAAAATTATTAAAATTTAATCACTACTTATAGGCATCAACTGAGCCATGGTCTTAGCCACTTAGACCATCGGAAATGAAAAATAAATTACTTAACTTGAAATAAAGTAATATATGATACATTTTGATGGTAAGTTTTATGAAGATTTCAAAAACCATTAGCCATCTGTAAAGATTCGGCAAAGTATCTCAGAAGTGGTATGGAATTAGCAAAATTCCATACTATCTTCAATATATTCTCTAGAAAATTTTATTGGATTTGACCAAGTGAGGAGTCTACTCATGACACAGGCGACCCTAAGTGCAAAATTAAGAATTATTCAACCTTCCGGTCATATTAACGCTTCTAATGCAATTGAGTTTAAAAGTCAGTTGACAGAAGCTGTGGTGGCTGCTGAGGATTCAGCTTTGTTGGTTGATATGCATCAGTTAGAGTCTCTCGACAGTGCTGGGTTAATGGCCTTAATTCATGCCCTGAAGCTAGCAAGAAGTCTAGAGAGGCGCTTTGGTCTTTGCTCCGTAGCTCCTTCAATTCGCATTATGCTGGAGCTAACTAAATTAGATGGGGTGTTTGAGATTTTTGAGAGCCATGAGGCTTTTGCTACAGCCCTCTAGGGGGTTGAAGTAGGTTGGGAAGCTAACTCAATGGCTCTGAGTGCAGCAAAATAATAGGAAATCTAAGGAAGATTAAGTGCTTACAGCGATGATGATGGGAGGAGATAGGGAAATACCAGTCAAGAAGTCTGGTGGTCCTTATCTCCCTCACTTCATCCACCTTCACCCCCCCTATCTCTACCCTGAGTACTGATAAAATGAATAGTGGATCAGGGTTAACTGCATTAAAAGCAGTAATAAATTTTCTATGGGAATCAGTGTAGAGGAAATACTAACAGCAGACATCAACAGACCAGCCCGTTACTTAGGTAACGAGTTGGGAGCAGTCCATAAACCTTGGGAAGAAGCTGAGGTACGCTGGGTATTGACTTATCCAGAAATCTATGAAGTGGGCGCTTCTAACTTAGGCCATATCATCCTCTACAATATATTGAATTGTCAACCTAGGCAGTTATGCGATCGCGCCTATCTACCCGCCCCAGACTTGGCAGCTAAATTGCGTTCCACTCAAACCCCTCTGTTTGCTGTCGAGAATCGGCGACCTCTGACAGATTTCGATATTATTGGCTTTAGCCTTAGCTATGAATTAGGGGCAACCAACATCTTGGAAATGTTGGATTTGGCAGGAATTCCCCTTACCTGGAAAGACCGTGCTGAGTTTGATATATCGGAAATCCCCCTAATTTTTGCAGGTGGACAAACGGCGACATCGAATCCTGAACCCTATGCTGATTTCTTAGATTTTGTTGATCTTGGCGATGGGGAAGAATTGTTGCCAGAGATTGGCTTAGTAATCGAAGAGGGCAAAGCAGCTGGCTTAAGTCGAGAAGCGTTACTCCTGGATTTGGCTCAGATACCAGGGGTGTATGTCCCCCAATTCTATGATATGACTGAGGATGGCTCAGTTAAACCCAACCGCCCTGATGTGCCGAAGCGGATTTTGCGGCGTGTGGCTACACCGATGCCTGCCTATGCTATTGGACTAGTACCCTATATCCAAACGGTTCATGACCGACTCAAGATCGAAGTGCGGCGGGGCTGTACTCGCGGTTGTCGGTTCTGCCAACCTGGGATGCTGACTCGACCAGCGCGGGATGTGGAACCAGAAAAAGTGGTGGAAGCTATTGAACAAGGGATGCGTGCTACAGGGTATAACGAGTTTTCCCTTCTATCCCTGAGTTGTTCCGATTACCTGGCTCTACCAGCGGTGGGGATGGAAATCAAAAATCGTCTTAAGGATCAGAATATTTCCTTGTCCCTACCGAGTCAGCGGGTAGACCGCTTTGATGAAAATATTGCCAATATCCTAGGGGGAAATCGCCAGAGTGGCTTGACCTTTGCCCCAGAAGCAGGAACTCAGCGGATGCGGGATATTGTTAATAAGGGACTGACTAATGAAGAACTGCTCAGGGGAGTAAAGACGGCATTTGAGCAAGGCTGGGAGAAAGTCAAGCTCTATTTTATGATTGGTTTGCCCGGTGAAACGGATGCGGATGTGTTGGGGATTGCGGAAACGGTGCGTTGGTTGCAGCAGGAGTGCCGTGCTAAAGGCAGAAAAACCCTTAAGTTTAACATAACTGTTTCTAATTTTACCCCAAAACCTCACACCCCATTCCAGTGGCATTCCGTATCGACTTCGGAGTTTAAACGCAAGCAGGAATTGCTCAAACAAGTATTTGGTCAGATCAGGGGGGTGAAGGTTAATTACACCGATGTTCGGATTTCGGCCATGGAAGATTTCGTGGGACGGGGTGACAGACGCTTAAGTGCGGTGGTGCGCCGTGCTTGGGAATTGGGGGCAGGGATGGATGCCTGGATGGAAAGCTTGGATCGGGCATTTGCTGCTTGGGAAAATGCGATCGCTTCATCAGGTCTGACCTGGAAATATCGCCAAGTAGAAAGTGGCGAATGGAATGTGATGGCGGGTGTAGAAGAGTTGCAAGTTGGAAGGTTGAATGTTGAAAGTTCAGAGCAACCGTCTAACCTTCAACCGTCTAACCTTCAACCAAATAACCTTCAACCAAATAACCTTCAACCTTCAACCCTTCAACCTTCAACCCTTAACGCCCTTGATGCTCCCTTGCCTTGGGATCATATTGATACGGGAATTGATAAGAATTGGCTCAAGGAAGATTTACAACGGGCGTTAGATGCAGCAACAGTACCGGATTGTTCCTTTGATGGGTGTTCTCACTGTGGTGTGTGTGGGATTGATTTTGGTCATAATGTGGTGATTGACCCGCCGCAGATTCCGCAATTTGCTGGTCACTTTAAACCCAATACTAATAAGGATCAGCGGCTGCGGGTTTGGTTTGGAAAGTTGGGGGATATGACCTTGTTGGGTCATCTGGATTTGGCAAGTCTGTTTGAGAGAGCAGTAAGACGGGCGTCACTACCAATTCGCTATAGTGGGGGGTTTCGGGCTAATGCTCGGATTATGATTGCTAATGCGTTGCCCTTGGGAGCGTCTAGTAGTGGGGAGATTGTGGAGTTTGAGTTAACTGAGAAAATGCCAGTTGAGGAGTTTAGGGAAAGGCTGGTGTCTGAGTTGCCTGAAGAGATTCCGGTGTATGGGGTTGAGGGAGTGGATTTGAAGGAACCTGCTGGAACTCAGCTGTTGGAAAAGGCTGAGTATTTGATTCGAGTTGAGGTAATGTCATCGGTGTCTTGGGAAGACTGGCAGGGTTGGATTGAAGCGATTAAGGGTAGTAAGGAAATTTGGTGGGAACGGTTTACGAAGTCGGGGAAGAAGCAGTTGGTGAATTTATGCGATCGCTTATTTGAGTTCGAGGTGATGGAACCCCAAAAACCCAAAGATGGTGAAGAGGAGGTTGCGGAGTCTGGGGTGGTTTTGCGGTATGTCGGGAGTTGTTTGAATGATGGCACCATGTTGCGACCAGAGCATATTATTTATATGTTGGACCAGGTGGCGCAGCGGGAGTTTCGTTTGTTGCATGTTCATCGGCAACGGTTGATTCTGCGCAATTGATAAATTTGGTGTGGCATTGCTGAATCTTCGGATGAATATGAGTGGGGTGGGCATCCTGCCTGCCCAAAAAGATCCGGTGCGCTTGACCCATTAAGAATTAAATTCGCCACGGGTCGCACCGTCAGGAA
>NZ_JAAHHZ010000238.1:0-7211 GCF_010672005.1 Moorena sp. SIO4A5
TAAAGAAATGAAGAGGAACGAGGGGAATTTCTCAAATACAAAGCGCCAGTATGCCAAACAGCGAATAGTGTATGTGGATGAAGCGGGAGTTGATGACACAGAGGACTACTATAGCACTACGCGCTACTGTTAGGACAATACTATGATAGAATAATGAATATCAGAATAATTGTAAATAGTATGCCTGCACCCTATAGTTACGATTTGCGTTCAAAAGCGATCGAAGCCGTTAAACGAGGGGAAAAAAAAATAGAGGTAAGCCGTTTTTTTAAAATTAGTAGAAATACCTTGGACCTCTGGCTAAAAAAAGAAAGAGAAACAGGAGACTATCAAGCTAGTCAACCTGTAGGAGTAGGAACTGTCCCCAAAATTACCGACCTAGAAAAATTTCGAAAATTTGTCGAAGAACATAGTGACAAAACCCAAAAACAGATGGCTGAAATTTGGGGAAATAACGTGACACAACAAACTGTTAGTTATGCCATCAAAAAACTGGGGTTTACGCGCAAAAAAAAACTTATGGTTACCGAGAACGAGATGAGCAGAAAAGAGAAGAATTTATCAAAAAGCTGGAGGAAATAGAAAACACCAGAAAAGTTTATGTAGATGAAACTGGATTCGATAATAGAGAGGATTACCCCTATGGCTATAGTCTTAAAGGACAAAGATGTTATGCTCTGAAGTCGGGAAAAAGAACAGAAAGAGTGAGTTGGCTATCTGCCTTAAAAGAGAACCAATTATTGGCTCCTTTAACTTTTGAGGGTTCATGTAATAGAAATTTATTTGAAAATTGGTTAATACACTGTTTAATACCTAACTTAGATTCAGGAGATATTATTATTATTGACAATGCCAGTTTTCAGAAAGGAGAATATATCAGAGAAATTGTTGAAGAAGCCGGATGCGAAATTTGGGATTTACCAGCTTATTCACCAGATTTGAATAAAATAGAGAATTGGTGGGCTGTTTTAAAAACATGGATGAAACAAAGAATTATTGAATTTGATACTGTACGAGAATGTGTAGATGCAGCGTTCAAAAAATGTCCTAATGTATGCGCGTAGTGCTATATACAGGTTGGTGTGAGAAATCGAACACGATATTACGACCTCAAATTAGGACACAAAACGGAGCGAATCAGTATGGTAGGAGCAACTTTGAGTGGTCAAATTATTGCTCCGATGACTTTCGTGGGATACTGCAACACCAATAGAGATAGAAATGTGGGTAGAGTTTTTCCTAATGCCAGAATTGTTACCGGGGCAGATAGTAATCATGGATAGGGCAAGTTTTCAGCGATGCAGCGCGGTCTTGGGGGTTTCCCCCATGAGCGACTGCATCAAGACACAGCTGACGCTTACATCAAGAAATTAATCGAGCAGGCAGGGTGTGAGCTTCTGTTTCTGCCTGCTTATTCACCTGACCTAAATAAAATTGAGAAATTTTGGTCTCGACTGAAACATCATTTACGGAAGACCATTGAGGAATTTGATTGTTTGCAGGATGCTCTGGATAATGCTTTCAGAGTATTGTCCTAACCAACTCTTTCTCTGCTATAGAGTCTGCGTTTTAGATTATTTCGTCGCCCCCTCAGGTTTTCAACTCCTTTAAAAAAAAACTTTAAATTTTTTCTGAATTCAATTTTAAAGTGTGGAAATTATAATCAAGGTAGTATAGCGCTACGCGCAAGTCAGAAGTCAGAAGTCAGAAGTTAGAAGTAAGCTATGACTAAGTTTCGGAGTTTAGGAATGTCAAACACCTGAATGCGTAGTGCTATAACTGCCAAAGTTAGCCACTTGTGGTTTATTTTTGTTAGCCTGCATGAAAGCCTTCAATTAACTCAATACCTGAGCTCCTAGAATGTCTAGACCAGTTTTATACATCGCTATCACTAGCCACGGTTTTGGTCATGCTGTACGTACTGCCTCCGTAGCTGCGGCTATTCAACGACTGTGTCCGGATATCTTACTGATTCTAGTAACAACAATACCACGCTGGTTATTAGAATCCTACATTCCGGGGGATTTTATTCATCGCCCACGGGCTTTTGATGTTGGTGTTATTCAAACCGACAGCTTAACAATGGATAAAGAGGTAACCTTAACCAAACTACAGCAAATTCGTTCCAATGCTAGATCAATTATTGCTAGTGAGGTTGACTTTATTCGTAACAATCGAGTAGGCCTGATATTAGCCGATATTCCCCCCTTAGCTGTAGGTATTGCTCAAGCGGCTGAAATTCCCTGCTGGATGATGAGTAACTTTGGCTGGGACTTCATCTATCGAGACTGGGGAGGAGAGTTTGCTGAGATTGCCGATTGGATCAGTGAGTATTATGGGAAATGCGATCGCTTATTTCGCCTTCCTTTACATGAACCCATGAGCGCGTTCACCCAGATCACCGATGTGGGCTTAACAGGGGGATCACCAGGATACAGTACAGATCAATTAAGGAAGCATTTTGATCTGAAGTCTCCAGAGTTTAAAACTGCTTTACTCACCTTTGGGGGATTAGGGTTGGAACAAATTCCTTACCATAATCTATCTAGATTCCCTAACTGGCAGTTTATCACATTTGACTCTCAAGCACCAGATTTACCCAATTTACTGAAAATCAAGGGTCACGACTATCGACCAGTGGATTTCATGCCCTTGTGCTCGCGAGTGATTTCCAAACCGGGGTACAGTACTTTTGCTGAAGCCTTACGCCTGGATATCCCAATTTCTTCAGTTACCCGCTCGGGATTTGCTGAAGCCGCTATCCTAATAGAAGGGGTGCAAGACTACGGTCACCATCAGATTTTAACACCGACAGAATTTTTCCACGGCAACTGGGAATTCCTCCATCATACTCCCAAGCCTCCCAGAAAATCTCAAAGCTTGGTAAAGGATGGAACAGACAAGATTGCTAAAGATATTGTTAACTACCTCCAGACTCACACTAAATAGCCTAAATAGCCCCTGCCATGATATCTACCGTAGATTCGCTTATAGAACAGATCCAGAATAGCCAAAATTCTATCCCAAAGTCCATCGACACACCAGAAACCTCTACTATTGAAGAACAGACCTCTGAAGAGCAGACCTCTTTCCCCAGCCTAGAGTTGGCAGCACGAGACGTTCGTATGGTACTTGATCAACAAAGGGAGCGCAGTCAAACCTTGACCACAAAGCTCAATATCTTGTTTGTCACTAACGGAGCCTTGTTAACGAGTTTAACCATATCTGGGCTAGTATTTTTCCGCAGCCCATTTGGTATAGCCGAGATACTGGGATTTATGCTTAATTTTACCCTACTAATCCGTGCTTTTCTCCCGCGTCAGATAGCAGTCAGTCCCAACTTGGGAGATAAAAAATTCCTAGAACGTTACCTGGTACTCTCACCAGAACAATACCAGCTACAGATGCTGGTTAATCTGGTAGAGACTTATAATGCAAACAGGCAGCGATTAGAAGATTTTTCTCTATCGTTGAAGTATTCTGCTTATGTAACTTGGGGGGTTGCCTTGATTATTACTTTGAATGTCATAGCAGAGTTTTGCATTCCTGCGCTTAAACTGATGTGATGTATTGTTGGCTTTCGCTGAGACTATGAATTCTAAACAGGTTAATAAAAAACCCTCCGGAGAACCCTTGAGTTTACCGGAACCAGACCCAGAGAACATCACTGTCTTGACCCGTAACCTGCCCAACAAGCCAATTCTGCCCTGGAATCACTATGATTCCCCTTGGCGTGATGGGGAACCGGAGAATCCAGAGGCATCGGAAAATTCCGAGCAGGCAGATGAGTCGAGTGACAATCAATCTGCAACTGAGCCAGAATCAGCAGAAAAGCCAGAGTTATCAGAAACTGCTGCTCAACTGGATAAGTTGTATACAGAAGAATTGGCAACCGTCCCTGAGTCGTTATCAGAAGATACTCTAGAGTCATCAGAAACTGGTGCTGTGGTGGATGAGTCTCCTGACAATCCACCAACAGCTGTAGCCACAGAAACCTTGGAAACACCTGTGGTGGATAAGTCTCCTGTCAATCCACCAACAGCTGTAGCCACAGAAACCTCGGAAACACCATCCGAGGAACTGAAACAGCTCGGGTAGCAGTGGCTAGATTAACCAAGCCTTCTATGACTCATTATCAACAACGACTCAAAATCAAGACTACCGGTAAATCCTTCTCCAACATTACCGGGAAAGTTCAATCTGTGGTTGCTACATCAGGACTGGAGACTGGACTGTGTACCATTTTCCTCCGTCATACCTCCGCAAGTTTGGTAATTCAGGAAAATGCTGATCCTGATGTGCTCACGGATTTATCGAACTTTTTTGCTAAATTAGTACCAGAAGATGGAAAAAGCTATAGCCATAGTGCCGAAGGTTCCGATGATATGCCTGCTCATATCCGCACTGCGCTGACTCAAACATCGGAACAGATTCCTATTGCTCAGGGGAGATTGCTCTTAGGAACCTGGCAAGGCATTTATATTTGGGAGCATCGCCGACAGGCTCACTACCGGGAGGTGGTGGTGCATATCGCCGGGAATTAATCTCAACCAGTATCTATTCTAACTATTAGAGTCGATGCCCGGTATTATCCGGGCAGGGCTGTTTCATTCTCAATAAAATAGAAGATAATCAGAGATAATTACTCTTAAGTACAAAAACTGAGGATATAGCTCAGATTATGGCTCATTAGACCTCTTGCCAAAATATTTTGAGTTATAATAGTAAATTTTGTGAAAATTAGCTAAATTGTATACTACGCTTATACACAAAGAGATTACAAAGCAAGTTTGTTAGTCTTAAGCGTACGCTAAATAAAAAATTGCCAAATTTATAATTATACCACGAAAGACTTTTGCAAGAGGTCTATTGTCTTGATGCAATAGCGAGTGGTTTGAAGTTACCGTAAGACAGGCTCGCCTTAATCAATAAGTTTTAACCATGCATCTGCATAGCCTACCAACCATAAAGGCTCAACGTAATCAGGTTTCGTCTCCGGGGGAAACCCCCAAGACCGCGCTGCATCGCTTCACTGATCGCTCCCTTGATCGAATCAAAGCCATGTGCTCTTAAAAGGGTTAAAACCCAGGTTTTGAGCACAGATAAGTTTAAAGGAGCAAATCCTGATGTTTGTGGGCTAATATCTTCCTCATAGATGACATCTTTTACCCAATCAAGAGAATTTTCAATTAGCCAATGTCCTCGTATACCTTCTGACAGACGGCGAGATTGAGGTGGTTTTGAACAAAGATAATAACTGATGCTTCGATAAGTCTCATTGCCACGAGTTCCACTACGTTCGACTTTAATCACACAACCCACGCCAATCCATTTCGGATCAAGGTTTTCGGGTGGATCAAACACAACGATTTTACGATAACTATTACGGTTTCTAGTTTTTTCATGATGGGTCACTTTTTGTTGTGCTCTTTGCCGATTCGATAGGGTTTCTATTTGTTGATATAGCTTTGGTTGATTAGTTTTGACTTTAACTAGATAGTCATTGCCTGATTTAACGATCGCTTCGAGACTGAAGTTCCCCCTTTGACAAAAAGGGCAACCTATGCAGGGTAAGGAATAGCAGATTTTATGTCGGTCATTTACTGGGTACAAATAGGGAAACACCAAGTAAATCTAACGCCTTTTGTTGGACTGGTGTGGGTTGAGTAATTTTCAAAAAAGTCAGATCAGCCCCCTCTAATTTAGAAGCAATTGTGTTGAGAGTAATTGTTACTAAATCTGCCATCAAAGTCGAAAAGCTGTGTACGGGTAAGTTCTGGGCTGTCCGCTTCTTACGAGCCGTGGGATTTAGCTTTTTTTGAACGTTTAACAGGAGTAACTCCATCCCAATCAATCGGGGTGTCGTCCTCGTCATCAAAAAGAATCGGTGAAGCGAGCCTGCTTCATATGCCATTCCACATAATAAGCCAGCATACAAAGAAAAACGTGAGATTTAACTCGGCTTTCGAGATGGTGATAAATGGGACGGACTTTTAAATCCATCGTCTTATAAGAGCGAAAAGCCTGTTCGACTTGAGACAGACTTTTGTAAGCTTTCACTGTAGCTGGAGCATCTAAAACTTCGGTGTCTACAGAAGTACGAATGACATATAATCCATCCAAGGCAGCGGCGGCTTTTAAGCCTTGGGGCTTGCGGGTGTAGGAAAAGCTGTTGTTCGTGATTTCCAGTTCAAAGAACTTCCCCACTCGATACTTGTTAATCACCTTTCCGACTCGGAGGCCAATTTGGTCAGCACCCTTTAAAGCCCTTTTTTATCGGAGAGTAGCTTGAACAATTTTTTCTAATTCTTATTCTGTTTTATGTAAGAGTTTTTCTCGTTTTTGAGCCCTTGAATCAGCAGTTATTGGATTGCGACAAGCGATTAATCTTTCCCCCGGATAATCTACTGATTCCACTTCCACTAAATTTTGTTCATCAAACAGTCCCAGTTGAATCACTTCTTGCTCAGCCAAGAGTTTGATTTGATGAGCAGTTAAGGCTGTAATCCAATCGAGATCCTCCCTTGTCGAGAACTCTTGGTTGATACGGGTTTGAGTAATCATACCAAATCCGGTTGTCAAACACCCTTATAATATAAGAAAATTGATGGAGACAAGATGGATGCCCAAAAAAGTTACTCTAGCCAATCATTGTAGTTCCGACGAACTGAAACAAAAGTACCTCAAAAGTAAAGATTTAGTGGCCTTTTGGCCACGCTACGCGAACGAATCAAGAAGATGGCACCTACTGTGGAAAGTGTCCTTAGGGTGGACTATTAAAAATAGTGCCATCGCTGTGGGTATTAATTATGATTATGGCAAAGAGATAGTTAAAAAATATAATAATTTTGGAGAAAAAGGAGTCCAGAATTTAAAAAATAAGCACAGACAGCATAGGGGAGGCAAAAAACCACTACTAAGAGAATCTCAACTTAAAAAATTAGCAAAAGAATTAGAATCAAGACCATCAGACGGAGGAATTTGGACAGGACCAAAAGTAGCTCGTTGGATCGAAAAAGAAACCAGAGACGAAACCTTAGAGAGTGGTTTGAAGTTACCGTAAGAATAAAGAAGCCTTATTCCATGAGTTTTATCCCTTTTACCCATAGCCTTTCGCCTATAAAGGCTTCTTTATTCTAAGGTTTCATCTCCGGCCTTATTTCAGATAACTTAAAAATATTACCCATAACCTGTCCCTATAAAGGCGACCC
>NZ_JAAHHZ010000239.1:0-4303 GCF_010672005.1 Moorena sp. SIO4A5
CACACCGATACGATTTATTCAGTCACTTGTCTAAATCATATCGTTATAGAGGTGGAGCGGGACGGGTTCACCCTCCCGCGTAACAACCTTTTAGAATCCCCCGTGCTTTAGCCGGGGGAGATGTCAAGTCAACTGCCTACTAGAAGAAGCATAGCAAGAGGATGAACTTCTGCTATAAATTCTGCCACTAGAGTCTCTTTTGACAGTAACCTCTTGAATAATGGTTGCTTCATCCCCAGAGGCACTTGCTGTACTTTCTGCTTGGACTACAACCGTACCATCTGGTGAAACTATCCATTTTCTGATTTTCTGGGAGCGTCTCATGGTTACATCACTCTAGTTAGTAATTTTAGTTAGTAATTTTAGTTATGAGGTAGATTCAATTTTATTACCCCTGCTGCGTTCGCGCCCCGCGTGGCCCACGGCCTCAGTCCCTAAAACCAATAATAGCATTGGGATTATTCCCCAGTATTGATGGTACTTGTTTCACTATGGATCATATAGTTAACTTCAGTATTGAGCCACTCTTGAAACATACCCTGTAAAATTTCTTTAGACTTTTCTTCGGTTAATTCAGCTCGAATAAATTCTTCAACTAAGAAAAGATGATATCCTTGTTCGGTGTGCAGGGGATGAGTTACTTCTCCTGGCTGAACACTAAAGATAACGGCAGCTATCTCAGGCTTAAAGCTCCAGCGAGGCAACTTTCCTTCATAGCCACACCGTCGCTGCCTTTCTGGGTCTATATCATAGAAATGAGCAGCTTCATAAAAACTAATTTCTCCTTCCTCAATCTGATAGAAAAGCTCCTGAGCAATTTCCTCAGAATCCACCAGAATTTGATAAACCAAAACTTGCTCAAAGTCTAGTCGATTTTGAGCAAAGCTTTTTTCGACATGCTTATAAAATAAGGACTCAGCAAGCTTTTGGGCAAGCAAGCGATCGCTAATTCCCGCTTCCCAATCCTCTGCTGTCACCATCTGATCTGCCAGCCAGGCCAATGTTTCTGCTGCTTTTTCCAAACGATTGGCATAACGGATCTCATCCGCCTGAGCTTGCACGTCTTCTGGTGTTACTGTTATCCCTCTTTCTTCAGCCGCTTTACTGATAACTCGTTGATACAAAACTTTTTGACAGATGCCCTTGAGATGCATCTCCTTTTTCAAGGAGTACATAATTTCCTCTGGAGTCACCGATGCTTTGGAAAGATCAACCATTACACCCGATTATTAACTATAACTGGAACTACTTACAGTCTTAGTCAGATTTAGCTGAGTCAACCGTCTGACTATTATCATCATACAAAAAGCAATTGCTAAGCTCTGCCAAGTTGCCGAATTGAGGGAGGAGTATTTGCCAGTAAAACCGAGAGTTAAAACTTATCCCTGAATCCAAATACCTCACCCCTCAATCCTACTTGTGAGCCAGCACACAGAAACTAGATTAAATTTTATGAAGCTTATAGCTTTATAAGTATGTAGAAACGCTCATACTAAAAAAAGTTTCCTTAATCTCAGGTACTGAGAAATCATCAGTACCAGCGCTAGCTCCAACAATACCCATAGTGTTTGCGGGCTTAATAACAGATGCTTCCACTGTACTCGTACTGATTTGGGAATCAGGATCGATGCTGATGGCATTACTAATAGTACTTGAGCCCTCAGAATTTACTTCCGATACAGATTGAATTCCAGAAACACTAGACTTCATCGTTTTATATGAGCCAGGTAAAGTCCATAACTGAAAACTATGAAACATAATCGTATTTTTTTTTGCTACTAATGGAACAAGTAAAAAACATTTTTGTTTAGAAAAAAAATTCCTAAACTTATTGAATTTTTCGAGATCAAATAACCTTAAACTCAGGGAACAATAATCTAGAACAACAGTATCATAAAAGGGATGCACAACTTAAAGCCCTTGTTACTATTGCTAGTTTGCCTATTGCCTTTTCCATTAAAAGAATAAGCAATATTGATTATGAGCTGGAAAGCGGCTATATATTTGTTAATTTACCCAATGAAACCATAAATGGCAAAGGCGTCGCTTCTAGAATTACCCGAGAAAAAAGGATCCCTAGATGTAGCATGAGCTCTTACATTACCTTGAGAAAAGAACGGGTCTACATCGGTAAAGCCTGTTACTGAAGTATTGGTATGCTGACCAAACGCATGGGCATCACCATTAATGGTAGCGAAGCCAGGACCAGCGAAGGCTTCAGCAGAAGTAAAAGCAAAACCACCTAAAATAGGGTGGTCTGTTGCCTCCAGCTCGAAATATTCTAATTCAGAAATGTTCATGAATGATTCTCCTGCTTAAATCAGATAATCGTTAGTTTTCCCCGGGAGCATTTAATTGTAATTGATAACACATAAAAGCGACTAAAATATAGATTGCAAGCATTATTTTAAGTGAGTATGGCTTAAAATAATTCCGCTACCAATCAACAACAATTTAATGCTACCATTGTGATTAATGCTACGGAGAGATGTTACTAATTTTTGCATCTTTCCGTAGCATTTAATAATCAAAAATTACTACTCTAGGCTATTTCAGCCATCACTCTTTTTAGTGGAAAAAGAAGAAGGGTGAAGAAGTAGCAGATACTGCATGTAGGGTAGATTGAGAAGCACCAGGAGCAGTTCTGGTAGCGCCCTGGACGTTGGTGAAGGTACCTGGACCAAAGGCTTCTGCAAGACCATCAACTCTTGCTGTGTTACCGAAAACGTTGGCACCTACGTTAACGAAGCCATTAACTCCAAAAAATTTGGAACCGGAGGCACCTACAACGTTGGGTTGTTCAGCAGCATTCTCTAGATGATTTAGATCAGAAATAATCATTGGTTAATTTTATCCTTTGTAGTTTACTGTGTTAGACCTATTGGTCATTTTGTACTCCAATTAAACTGGCATAGTTCAAATAACTTTATCGCCGATTTTTAAATATATCTAGTTATTTATGGTTTTAGATAACTAGATAGCGATTGACTATTTGTTAGCCAGTAAAATGAAGTGATTCGATTCAAGGTAAACCTGAGTGTAATCGTCCTGATAGATAATTAAATTTAATTAATGTAGTCTATTGGGATATGAATACACCCTGATTTATCAATCACTTAATCAGGAACTTTTCGTGACTAAGTACTAACGGCTTATTGTGGAGAAGCCAATATTTAAAGACTTGAGCATTGATAGCTTTAAGTTTCAACTACTACTCTAAGCAGTTTTCTTAATAATGCTTATCAGAAGAACTAATGAGAAGAAGTAGCAGACGTTGCATTGAGACTAGAGTGGGAACCATTATCAGTAGCTCTCGTATAGGCATTGATGTTGCTAAAAGTCTTGTACCCATACGCCTCTGCGTTGACGTTAACCGTAGCTACCTTTCCTATAATGTTGGTATAGACGTTAATAGATCCGCTATATCCAAAATCGTTGTAGTAAGGTGGGGAGTAGTGAGAGCCACCCACAACCTTGGGGTCTTCAGCAATAGTTTCTAAATGATTTAGATCAGAAATAATCATTATTTAATTTTAGAATTTATTTTGTGTTAATAAATCTGTTTAGGTTACACTCCAATTAAACTAGCAATTTTCAAAATGTTTGTCTCGCCAATTTGGCAATTAACCTCTTGAGTCCTTGTTTGAGATGACTATTGGCTATTGACTATCCTGAAGCTATACAACTTAAGCAATCAAAGGTAAACCTGAGTGTAATCATGTTCATATAGAACTGAAGGTACTGTATTCTATTAGGATATGAAGACAGCCAGGTTTGAAAGTTAATTAATCAGGAAAATATCCTGACTAATTACTACTGGATAGCAGAGAATCCAATACCTTGAGACTTGGAAGCAGTTACGCCACCTTGCTCAAGAGTCAAGAAGAAGCTCTCTTGCTTACTAGCAACATTCTTACCTGTATCGCTTTGAGCTTCAGAAGCAGTATTACCGGAAGCAGTAGCAGTATTACCGATATCTACTTTAACGTTAACTGTAGTATTGAAAAGTTCATTTTCTTCGATGCTGCTGGTAGTGCTGAAAATGCTGGTGAAGTTGTTGCTTAAAGAAAGTCCACCTTGAACTTTGCTAGCTTCAACGGACTCTAGATGATTTAGGTCAGAAATAAGCATTGATTTTCTCCTTCTTGGTTGTTAATTTTATTGGTAACGCCGAGGATTGACTATCCTGAAGCAATCACACTGAAGCAATCAAACCTAAACCTGAGTGTAATCATGTTCATATAGAACTGAAGGTACTGCATTCTATTAGGATATGAAGACACCCAGGTTTAAAAGTTAATGA
>NZ_JAAHHZ010000239.1:4313-7209 GCF_010672005.1 Moorena sp. SIO4A5
ATTGACTATCCTGAAGCAATCACACTGAAGCAATCAAACCTAAACCTGAGTGTAATCATGTTCATATAGAACTGAAGGTACTGCATTCTATTAGGATATGAAGACACCCAGGTTTAAAAGTTAATGAATCAGGAAAATATCCTGACTAATTACTACTGGATAGCAGAGAATCCAATACCTTGAGACTTAGTAGCAGTTACGCCACCTTGCTCAAGAGTCAAGAAGAAGCTTTCTTGCTTACTAGCAACATTATTACCTGCATCGCTTTGAGCTTCAGAAGCAGTATTACCGGAAGCAGTAGCAGTATTACCGATATCTACTTTAACGTTAACTTCAGTATTGAAAAGTTCATTTTCTACGATGGTGCTTTTAGTTTTGAAAACGCTTTGGAAATTGTTGCTTAATGAAAGTCCACCTTGAACTTTGCTAGCTTCAACGGACTCTAGATGATTTAGGTCAGAAATAAGCATTGATTTTCTCCTTCTTTGTTGTTGATTTTTTTTGTTTCGAGCAGCTTTGTTTGAGCTGTTGATATAACTATATCCAGATTCCCCTAGGCATGTCTCGCCAATTTGGCTTCAACCTTTTATTTTTTAAAAATTACTGGATTTACTATAAGTATTTATTCAGTAGTAACGAATTCTGTATTAGTTCAAAGAGATTGGTAATTTTGATGGCGTTGTATCGAAGTACTTTATTATTTAGGAACCGGTCATTATATCTAACCTAATTAAAAACATGCTGGCCACTTTGGCTTAATATTTATGCTTTACTCCTCCCACAACTAAATAGTGAGCAATAATCGATTCTGAATTAGTTCAAAAAAATTGGTAATTTTGATGGGCTTTTATTGAAGTAGTTTATTAGTGATAAACTGGTAATTATATCTAATTTAATTTTAAAAAATAACGCCACTTTGGCTTGATAATAATGATTGACTCATCCCACAACTAAATAGTGACTAGTAACCGATTCTGAATTAGTTCAAAGAGATTGGTAATTTTGATGGGGTTGTATTGAAGTACTTTATTATTTAGGAACCGGTTATTATATCTAATATAATTAAAAAAATGCTGGCCACTTTGGCTTAATATTTATGGTTGAATCATCCCACAAGTAAAATAGGTGCTAAAGTCCGTGGGATGTCGAGTCATTAGTTAATAGCAAAGGGAACAGGGAGCAGGGAGTATAGGAAGTGTGAGGAGACGGGGCGTATCGGGCGTGTGGGACCTGTGGGGACATGGGGAGATGGGGAGATGAAATTAATAATATGTAGCCCTGTGAGGGCTAAGAATTGGTATAACCTGAGTTCGATATAAGCGATCGCTCGACGAAAGCGATGCAGAGGTGCCACCCGTGGCTAATTTAATTACGGGTCAAACGCACCATTACGGTCTTGGGGAGGCAGGAAAGACTAAGGACAGGACTTACGCACAGAATCCATGGGTAGGGTGGGCAAGGTTTTGTCCACCCTACAGGTAGATTTAAATTGAGAGATTTCCGTAAGTCCTAAGAGTACTAGGACTGTTTCATTACCGCCTGTAATCAGACAAAAAAACGCCTCGTCCATCAACAGGTGTGACCCCTGGCGAATTAAATTCGCCAAGGTCAAGGGCACCTAATGGACAAGGCAGTTATTAATGAATTAGTTCGACCACAGGCTTAGTCTGATCTGCTGTGGTGGTAAGCAGTGGTGGTGATGACAAGGAGGATGGGTAGGAAAATGATTACATCTGCTCACCACAGCGAAACCAAACAGTCTCGCCGTAAATAATCGGCTAACTTCTTGAGCATCGATTCCTCTTCTTCCAGTTCACTGATAAACCACTGTTCTTGATCCCCACCGTGGACCTGTGAGGTTTTCTTGCCAAGGGTCTCTACATAAGCGAGATCTTTGATCTGGCTCAAACGCTGCCGTGCATTCAAGACTTTATTGCCATTGCTCATCATACTAGCTTGCTTCTGTAAGATCATGTCCCGGTTTTGTTTGAGCAAGCGGCTGTAGGTTCTAGAAGGCATGTAGTCTAGAGGATTATGGCCTGCTAACCGTAGCATTAACACACAAGCCCAAGAATACTTGCCATCAAGGATGGCTTCCTCGATCTCGCTAAATTTATCGGTATCCATCACTTTGTCGAGCTTGGTATTGGCAGAAGGAATACGATAGGTCATGGTTATTTGTGATCCTGTAAGTCTAAAGGTCAATAGTTTATAAGCTGGGGTGCAGTTAACTTGCAGATTCCAAGGAATTACTAGCAAGTTGACTACTAAGCATTAACGGTCAACTGTTAACCGTCAACGGCAAACGATCAGTCAGTGATGAAAGTGATTTGAGAACAGAGCACTATAGATCGATGCCGCTTTTTTGCAGTTGTCGCATCGGATCCAATAAGAAATCGATAATCCGACGGCGGCGGATAATGATGTCAGCATTGGCGGTCTGACCAGCCTTAAACCGAATGATTTCATCATCTTCAATCACATAGTCACGGTCAAGGGACACTTTCACCTTATAGACTGAACCCATGAGTTGATCGGCTTTAGCATCGGAAGAGATGGAAATCACCGTGCCTTTGATGATGCCGTAATCCTGATAGGGATAGGCATCAAATTTCACTTGCACCGGCATTCCTTCGTTAATAAACCCTGCCTCCCGAGTAGGCAAACTTGCGGATAGCACTAGGGGGGCACCTTGAGGAGCGATTTCGGCGATGCTATGTCCTGGTTGCACGACTTCACCAGTATTAGAAATGTTGAGGGAAGATATTACCCCATCCACTGGCGCTTTAAGAAACTTCTGTTTGAGCCTGGTTTTAGCAGTATTGACCAGGGTTTCATTTTCAGAAATTCTAGCTTTGATTTGGGTCAGTTCCACTTCCAACTGTTGAATTTTCTG
>NZ_JAAHHZ010000024.1:0-5340 GCF_010672005.1 Moorena sp. SIO4A5
TGACAGAAGAGGGATATAGCGGTTTTCAATTTTATGAGGTACAGAGTTATTGGTTTTAGGAAACATAGAATTGGGAACAGGAAAAAATAATATGTACCTCATTATGATAAAAACCGCTATAGTTTTTTAAAAATCAACGAACACTATATGTGAAAAAAAACCATTGTCAATAATAAAGTGTGTGCTGGTGGCGAAGGTAATCGCCCTGGTTACCAGCTAAATGCTGTCAATGCAACCGGATGCACTGTAGCCTATGGGTGCTCTAATAATTTCTTGCACGAAAGCCCATCAGCTTGGTGATTTTAAGTACCGTTAGTTGTCGCCCCCAGGCAGGCTCTTGAGCCTGTTGAGGCTAGTGAGTGTGTGAAAGTAGCAATTATTTTCCCCACAGCCCACACCCGGTCACCCTACACCCAGTCTCCTTTTTAGCCTTGTTGTCACCCTTGAGGAACTGGTGGGTTATTTCCACCGTGCTGTACTAGGCTCAGTGCTACTGATCGCGTGGCTCGATCAGGACTTCGTTAATTGCGACATTGGGCTTTGTCATAACTGCACCAACAATGCAGTCGGCGATGTCAAACGGGCTGAGCAACTGTGTGTCCGAAGCCCACCCATGTCCTACTTTGAATTGCGGATTAATACCGAGCGCTTCGAGCGTCTTCGTGTCGCTGTTAGTCTGGACGAGATTCGTTCGGACATCCCCCGGTTGAACATCGGTTATTTTGATGCCTTTGCCACGGAGCTCATTACTCAGATTCTGTGACAGGGTGGTGACAAAGGCCTTTGAGGCACAATACACCGACAACCCTGGGAACGGCGTCTTGGCGGCATCACTGCTGACGTTGATGATGTGACCAGATTTCTGCCGAATGAGCACAGGCAGGACAGCGCCGATGCAGTTGACCACTCCAGTGATGTTGACATCAATAGTTCTGGCCCATTCTTCAAAAACTCCGTTCTCCATGAAGGTGTAGAACATCACCCCGGCTGAGTTAATCAGCACATCGACACGGCCATAGCGCTCCATGGTAGTACGAACCAAGCCCAGTACTTGTTCACGCTGTGTGATATCCGTGGGCGCGACGAAGCAAGTGCCGCCTTGCTCCTCAATGAGCGCTTTCACTGTATTGAGCTTGTCGGCATTCCTCGCGGCTAGGACGACGCTGGCACCATGGGCGGTCAATGCGATCGCTGTTGAGCGGCCAATGCCAGAAGACGCACCCGTGCAAATGGCCACGCGACCTTTCAACCTTTGTGATTGAATAGAATATTTTTCAGCCTGGATCAACCAGTAGGTTTTGATGCCGTCTTTGATGTCTTGGAGTTTGTTCTTGAAGGCTTTAACTGTCTTTTCGAACGCGGCAGCGGAATAGTGTGCGGTGATTTCATCCTTGCGCCCAAGCAGGCGATCAAGCTCAGCTTGCGTATGACTAGTGTAGCTTTCCGTTTCATCGGAAACTTGAATCCGGATGAATGTATTGCGCTCGAAAATATCGTAATAATCTGATTGCATGAGTAGATGATAGCCCTTGCGGTCAAGCACTGCCTGTTGCTCTTGGGTCAGTGGCTGATCCGAGATACCATAGTCAGTGGCGAGGAATTTACCTCCGGGCTTGAGCCATGATCTGATCTTCTGAAACAGTTGATTTTTTCGCTCGTTATCGAAGTGCAGCAGAGCATCTCGACAGATGATGTAGTCAAAGGAATTATCATCAAAATGCGTAGCGATGACATCGCCGAGGATGAATTCACACTTGGACGAACGTTCTTCTGCCACTCGCCTGGCATGCTCGATCAGCTCCGCTTCCCGGTCGATGCCAGTGACTTGAGCCCCATACTCATTCTCGAGATAGAAGGCGCTGCCGCCTAGGCCGCAACAGACATCCAGAATGTGTGTGCTCGGTCCGAGCTCCTCATCAGCGAAGAGTAGGGCAAGATATGCTGACCCTCCGCAGGACATGAACCCTTCACCAAAGGCCAGCTCAAATAGCTTCACGTTGTCCATGCTGTATTGTTTTTCAGTGACTGCCATCACACAACTCCTGATTGTTTGAGGTTTTCGAGGTACGAGCTGGGGCATTCAGGTATCTGGGTTTTGCCCTGATCGACGCCTAGCATCCTTGTCATCTTGGCTGCCTGCTCAAGGTTCAATGCGGTGTACAGACCCCATTCGATCGAGTCGCTGCCCAACAAGCAGCCATGGTGGGCCAGCAACAAAATATCAGAACCCTTTTTGAATTGATCTGCACAGGCGGCGGCGAGCTCCTGAGTACCCGGTTGAATGAATGGCAGGATAGAAACCCTGCCAGCGAGGTAGTAGGTATGATCGACGGTGATGGTTCTGATGTTGATATTGGCACTGGCGAGCAGGATGGCTTCCTGGGGGTGAAAGTGCAACAAGCATAGGAACTCTGGCCTCGCTCGATAACCCGCAACATGCATTGCCGTTTCGGAGGATGCCCCCGCAGGAACATTATTATCTAGTTTAAAGGATACGAAGGAGTCAATATCGAGCTCATCAAGACACGTGCCTGAACGTGTGATGGTAATCTCGTTGGCTTCTGGGTCATAGGTGGAGAGGTTGCCACCATCGGCGATAGTTAGATCGGAGCTGACCATCTTTTTTCCCAGTGCGATCAGCTTGTATACGTTTTCTTCGATCATGAGAGCGCTCGTATGGTATGTTGGGGGTCACTAGAGGGAGCATACTTGATGGGTCGCAAGCTCCTGACGACCGCCTAGCCCGACCTTAGACTCCGTAGCCCGCACAGGGAGATATGCAGGTTTGCCCAGATCGGTCAGGGGGCTGCACGGTCATTTCTTCATTCTGAAAAAAAGAAAAACCTAGCTAAAAGCTGACCTGATCAACACCTTGATCTAGCGATCTGGCCTGAAGGTATTGATCAATGGCTTTGAAATAGAGGGAATGAAAGTGATGAACTCCGTGTTCGGTTTCACCCTTGTCGTCCCCACTGCACACAACGAAACGACCACCTTTTTCGTAGGCGGGTGTCTTCATGCCCCTCTGCACGCTTTCAATAATGTCGATATCTTCCTTTTGTAAGACTTTGTCGATATACTCAATCGCTTCCATCTGCTGAGCCGTTGGGGTCGATTCTTGGAAGAAGAAGTCGAAGGTTTCGATCGTCGTTTCAGCATCAACCGGAATGAAGTGCCAAACCATCCAATTAGGATCTCCGGGGTAACGTAGCAGGCCGGTATTGGGCCACAGCCACCAGAGGAAATGATCTTGGACGCTTGCCCCTTCAACGTTGTAGGCTGAGTTACTACTGGTCATGCTAGCCGGAGCAATTTGGCTGGAGTAAATATCGTACGTTGTGACCTGGTAATTACGCATATCAAGTAACGTCACGAGATCTTTGTGAGCCACCTGACAGTGATAGCATTCCAAGAAATTGTCGACTGCAATCTTCCAGTTAGCCTTAAGGTGATAGGTGAGTCGGTAGGAATGGGTAAGTGTCCCTAAGTCAGGGGCATATTCTAGAATTTCACGGGCTAGCTCGCCCGACTGAATTGCCAGCGGTGTCGCCTCTGGGTTGAGGTTTACGAAGACCATGTTACAGAACTCTTCGATTTGAACCGACACCATCCCGAAATCGTCAAAGTTAAAATCTTCCATGGTCTTCGAATGTCGGGCTGAACAGAGGGTTCCGTCTAGGTTGTAGCCCCAAGCGTGATAAGGGCAGACAAAGATTTTAATGTTGCCTTGATCCTTAACCAGCTCATGGCCACGGTGGCGGCAAACGTTGTAAAAGGCTCGCAGCACACCCGCTTGATCACGAACGGCTACGAAAAATCGTCAAAGTTAAAATCTTCCATGGTCTTCGAATGTCGGGCTGAACAGAGGGTTCCGTCTAGGTTGTAGCCCAAGCGTGATAAGGGCAGACAAAGATTTTAATGTTGCCTTGATCCTTAACCAGCTCATGGCCACGGTGGCGGCAAACGTTGTAAAAGGCTCGCAGCACACCCGCTTGATCACGAACGGCTACGATCGGTCGCCCCTGAATGTCGATGGCAATATAGTCTCCGGAATGACGAAGGCGCTCCACATGGCAGACATACTGCCAACTGTTGTAAAAGATCGCCTCCCGCTCAATGTCCAGAAAATCCGGCTTGATATAGGCACGAGCTGGTAAAGAATATGAACATTTTGGATCGCTATTAAAATGTTCGGTTATGGTTTGTAGCTCACAAACTGAGATGGTCATTTTTAACTTGCGAATCAGGTTTGGGTATATGCTAGTTGACGATTGTTGGTGCTTTTTAGGTTAGCGCGTCTAGAAAATATTACAGAAATGATTCTATTACTCGGTTTAAATACATAAAACTACAGAATATCCGATTTTTACGTTAAAGGTTTCTGCAAATGATCCCATGTTTATAGCCATCTCTATTCTTCCATAATCGTCTTTTAATATCAGAGGATACCCTTCAGGAACATCGCTAAATGTCCGACCAATTGGTAAACATAAACTTTCAGTATGAGAGGGTGTTATTTGAATCATGTTTTTATTATCTAATTCCAATTCTTTCCACAATTCATATTTTATATTCAGATGAACAGACCCGAAACGGCTGATTTGGATAACGGTAGCGTATACTAAGTTATCAATAACCACAGCCTCATCATATACCGACCTTACTAGATTGTTTACGTCAAGGCTTGATCCAAATTCATCAAACGAAACGCCATTTGATAGATGGGCAGCAACTGGAGCATATATATCTCGGCCCTGGAATATATGTGAAACTGGCGTCCGTATGTATGCAGTATTTTCAATTGTGGTGGCTTTTACGATGCCCCCTAAAGTTCTTGCTGCGGGAATTAGGCTCCCGTTATCTGGGCCAAGCAACCAATCACCACGGTACGTTTCTAAGATTAGCGAGTTACGGTCGTACCAGACACCAGGATCGCATATACACACATGAGCGCCAACAGGAAGAAAAGAAACCTGCTCTAAGGTTCTTGCTGCAGCGATAAGATTAAATGGAGGCAATTCGTGCGTTAAATGAATAACGTGTGCATGAGGATATATTGACAATATAACGCCTTCCATTAGCCCTACCCCCTGACTTTGAGCACCAAAATCGCTTGTTAAGCTAACAAAGGCTTTTTTTCTATTCATAGCAATTCCATAAGCTTCAACATGATGGTAGGTACGACATTGTAGATTATAGAGCTACTCACTGATGTATTATTATTGTCACACTGAGCACATAACGAAATTGGTTTGGGGAAGAAGACAAGCCGCTAACTACCACAGACCAACAATAACCAATTTAAATGACGCATGATTCACCTCCATAACAAACCAACGA
>NZ_JAAHHZ010000240.1:0-7182 GCF_010672005.1 Moorena sp. SIO4A5
ACGTCGATGGAAACCACGACAATTGGAAATCTAAGAACTTACTAGCAGTACATCAAAGCTGCCACCAACAGATACACTGAAGCAAAGCGAAAGCTAAGGATATCTAGGAGCCGAGTGAGGGGAAACCTTCACGCTCGGTTCTGAAGGAGAGGTGCTCCCCATAATAGAGGACATCGACTCTAACACAGGCTGATTGCAATGCTGCCAAGAACATCCTTGCTCGCGGTACCGACAAGGAAATAACTCGGTACATGAATAAAACCGAGGTTCAAGCAGTGTTGTTGCGTCGTACCGCGCGTTTCTTGAAAGGGATGGGGCTTAGCCTGCTAGATGCAGTCGAGCTTGGTTGGCTTGATTGTAAGCATACCTTGGCTAAGGCTTTCAAGCAACTCCTCAACGGGATTTGAGGAATGCCTAGAAAGACGGGTGGAAGGTTCAACTCCAATTACTGTATAACCACCCCTCACTCAGGCAACAATACATTGCACCTTGACCGTTTTGTACGGGTTTATCCCGATTAATTACGGTTTAAGAGTATCCCAATCCACCTCAGCCAAATCCATAGTTTGGTTAATTGTTCGCATCCTATTTCGACGAGCCCATTAGTAAACTATTATAACTGGAGACCGCAAGTCAATATGTCTTTCACTGCTAGTGTCATTTCAGCAAAAGAATGGGGAGCTAAACCCCCAAAAAAATGGCCAGATACCACTCGACCACGATATATTATTATTCACCATACTGCTACTCCCAATGCCCCGAATGATCTATCGAAAGGAACCTTATGGGGATCCAGAAGTTTGGCTAGGAGTATTCAAAAATCCCACATGGATGGTTTTGGCTGGGATGACTCAGGTCACAACTTTTTGAATACCACCGGTGGATATTTACTCGAAGGTAGACAGAGTTCCTTATCAGCGATTAAAAAAGGACGTTCTGTCAGCTCTGCTCATGCTGGTAGTACTCTAGGTAACCAGTCACCGGGAATTGAAAATGAAGGCACCTTTATCAGCTACCGGATGAATGCCAAACAATGGAAAAGTTTGGTAGATTTATGTGTTTCGATTTGCAACACTACCAAGATTAGCCCAGACAATATTAAAGGACATCGAGACTTTTCACCAACCCAATGCCCTGGGGACTGGTTATACAGTCAATTGCCTCGGTTGCGCCGAGAAGTTCGTCAGCGCCTTGACTCATCAGTTGAAGACTATCTCAGAGAAGGAGACACTGGTCTGAAAGTCAAACAGCTACAGCAATCCCTCCAAACTAAAGGGTTTAGTCCCGGCCCAGTTGATGGCATTTTTGGTCCTGCTACCACCAAAGCAGTAATTTCCTTTCAGAAGTTTGAGGGACTCAATCCCAATGGATTAGTGGGATCAAAGACCTGGGAAGCACTGAAAAGTTCTTCTAAACCATCAGAGAAATCTCCTTCTAAACCAGGTAACCAGAACCGCAAGCCTGTGGTTATCCTGAACACCTACAAGTATTATCGTGGCTTACCTCACCAAAAACAAGCGATTGAGTGGCTACAAAAACAACTACCAAAAGAAGTCTTGGAAGAGTTTTCAGAAAGATGGCGTAACGATCAACCCTCATCTGCCTATCTTCCTTTAATTCAAGGAGCAGTTGGATCAGAAGTAGAGGAACTACAGCAGCTGCTCCAAACCCAAGGATTTTATTCTGGTGCAACGGATGGTGATTTTGGATCTCGGACAAAATCTGCTGTGATTGCTTATCAGAAAGCGAAAGGATTATATGCTGATGGGATTGTAGGTTCTATAACTTGGTCTACTTTGAATCTTGACTAATGGTAATGGGTAATTTGGAATTGGTAATTGCTAGTTTACGATGACCCATTAACCATTAATCTATACAAGAGGTGCGACCCGTGGCGAATTTAATTCGCCAAGTAAGAGCGCACCTATTAATTTTTCAAAAAACGGGAGGCTAACAAAGTAATTATTTAGCCTCCTTTCTCTAGGTATAAAAGCGGTATTTAAGCTAGGGTTTCATAACTATATACATAATTAAACGTAAGTCTATTAATAGTTACATTTGTGACGTTTATAAAAATCTTGATATTAACCGTTTACCCTTGTCTAATATAGCACTAAGCATTAAAGTTAGGATATTGATACAAGCAGCAAAAGCTGTTGTAGTCAACTTTTTCCTCTTGCCTCTTGTCTCTTGCCTTGCGCGTAGCGCTATACCTGATCTTAACAGTCAAGTTTAATTGTATATAACTACTTGAATCGAATATTTCTGATCTTATCGATCTATTCGGAAAACAGGTTGGTACTGTCGCAGACACGACCTCTGCCAGATATATGAATCAAAAGCCAGTCAAGCTAATTGAATTTGAGCAGGTGGAAGATGCATACAAAGCTCTCAAAGCGGGGCAAGTGCAGGCTCTAGTTTATGATTCACCAACGTTACTTTACCAAACGTCACAAAACGGAGAATACCAGATTGTCGGTGAGTTGTTTGCTGAACAAGACTACGGCATAGTTTTGCCTCAAGGTAGCCATTATCGCGAGCCAATCAACCGAATTATTTGGCAATTACAGGAAGACGGAGAACTGACCAACCTAGAGCAAAAGTGGTTTCCTTCTAACCAGTAAGATTAGGTATGCTTAATCACGTACAATAGGGTCGATTACATGCATAGTAATTGGTAATTGGCCATTGGTAATTGGTAATTGGTAACGTGACACAAGAGATACAACTTCAAATTGAAAAAATTGATGAAAAATCCTTGCACCTAAGGACAGTCAAGGCTTTGGGACGAGCACACGCAACCACTCTTGGTCATTTTCCTGAAGGAGCGTTTGATCAACACGCACTAAGTGGTCAAATACTTGTGGCGCTTACTCCTGAAAAAAAGTGTACCGGTTATTTGTTATACCGGAAGGTGCGTAGACATAATATCATCGTTATTGTTCATCTATGCATCGAGCCATCATGGCGTGGTAACGGTATTGCTAAGAAGCTGGTTAATTATCTAAGTCAGAATACTCAGGACTTTTACGGCATTAAACTCAAATGCCGTCGTGATTATGGATTAGAGAAAATGTGGTCTCACTTAGACTTTGTTCCTTTGGCTGAAAAACCCGGAAGGAGCAAGGATGGAAAACTACTTACCGTTTGGTGGCGGGATCACGACCATCCTACCCTATTTTCTACGGTTGCTACCCAAAAACTTGAGTCTAAATTGTGTGCAGTCATTGATACCAGCGTGTTTTTTGACTTGCAAGGAGATGAAGCTAGGTCAAAGGCCGAATCCGACTCTCTACTAGCTGATTGGTTACAACCTGACTTGGAGTTATGTATAACTAATGAAATATTTAAGGTCATCAATAGTATTGATGATAGTAAACAAAGGAATGGTAAACGCCAGTTAGCCGATACCTTTACTCAACTCCCCTACAATCAGAAAGACTTTCAAACAGCTTGTCGCGCTCTAACCAAGGTTTTGTTATCAACTCAGGTAACTATCAATAAATCTGACCTAAGTCAGTTAGCTATAGCCATAGCTTCAGATGCACCATTTTTTTTGACTCGTAATTCACAAATACTAGCGATCGCAGATGCTATCAATCAGGAATTTAACTTATCAATCCTTAGTCCTACTAGTTTAATTGTTAAGCTAGATTATCTTCACGAATATATTAACTATCAGCCTGTACGATTAGCAGGCACAGGTATCACTAGACAACGTGTTCATAAATTTGATCAAGTACGTTTTTTGAGTGAAACGTTTTTGGTTGGTGCTAAGGTAGAAAAACTTAGTAATTTTCAAGGAAGGCTGGGCTATATTATTGCTAACCCCGATAAATTTAAGTGTTATATTATTCTCCAGTCAGAAAAAAATCCCCTAGCTTTAATTGCGTATCATACTCATAAAAATAATGAGTTAAACGTGCCAATTTTTCGGGTTAGATCTGGTCCTCTTGAAGAAACCCTGGCGCGGCACTTAATTTTTTGGTTTATATCCCTGTCAGTACGTGAAAATCTGCCATTTACACGAATTACTGAACCTTATTTGGATCACACTATTCTTAGCGGTATTCAAGATGATGCATTTTTTAAAGTTAAGGATGGTTATTTAAATGCCAATCTTGCCGTTGCGGTTACGGCGACAGAATTATCAGACTATCTCACTACTTTAGCGAATCGAAGTCAAGATTATAACTTTTGCCTAAAAATTGCTGATACCCTCAAAACTGATAAATTAACCACAGCGGTAAAAACAACGCTAGACGTTGAACGCATACTGTGGCCAGCAAAAATTATTGATGCTGATCTTCCTACTATAATCATTCCTATTCAAGCAGAATGGGCAAAGGAATTATTCGATGAAGACTTAGCTAACCAGCTCCTATGGAGATCGGAAACTGATCTGGCGCTAAAACGTGAACTTGTCTATTATCGAAGCCATCGAGGTAATGGTGGCTTAAAACCAGGGGTTGTTGGTAGAATTCTTTGGTATGTAAGCTATAATAAAAAGTATTGCGGCACAGGAAAGGTAAGAGCGTGCTCTAGACTTGATGAAGTAGTCGTAAATAAACCTAAAAATCTCCATCAACAGTTTCGACGATTGGGTGTATATGAATTAGAAGATTTAATGAAGCTTACCAAAAATGATCCTAATAAAAAGCTGATGGCGCTTCGATTTAGTGATACTGAACTGTTTAAAAATCCTATAGATTTGGCGGAAATTCAAGAAATACTGGGTAAGCGTTTAACACTTCAATCACCGTTGCGGATTTATCAAGAACAATTTACAATAATATATAGAGAATGCACCCAAAATTAATCAAAATTACTCGTGTTAACAATGCCCAATGTGTTGTTATTATCAATTCGTCCTAAATATGCTAATCAATTATTCAATGGAACAAAAAAAATTGAACTTCGTCGGGTGCGTCCTCGATTAGAACCAGGGGATATTGTTGTGGTTTATGTCTCGGCTCCAGATAAGGTTTTATCGGGTTTTTTTGAAGTAGAAAACGTTATTCAAGACCGCCCGGATATCCTTTGGTATAAAGTAAAAGACAATGCTGGTATAGAAAAAAAAGATTTTAATGAGTATTATGAGGAAGCTGCTGTCGGTTATGGGATTTGCTTAAAACTCATAGAACATTTTGAGCCCCCAGTAACTTTACAAGATTTGAGAGCAAAATGGGCTAACTTTAGACCTCCACAATCTTATCATTACTTGACGACTAGTCAATTTGAGCATCTTAAGTCTATTGTAGAGGATAAAATGGCAATTATGTCAGATAATTATATCAATTAGCTAAATAGTTACTAAAAAGAGATTTTGTAATGGGTCATGGAGAATCAATAATGGATAATAGCAAGCCAATAATCAATTACTGAGAATCAATGACTAACTAACTAACAGTCTCTAATGTCTCAAACATGTTCTAATAAAAAAAATTAGGTGGATAGTATGGTGGGGGATAATAAAGCTGAATTGGTCAGTCTATTTCAGGAATTTATCAGTTCATATCCCTACACACCGGTTGGGTTAAGTCACATGGCAACCTACAAAGAGCAGCGTCGCCTTTGGTGTCGGAATTTTGAAGCAATCTCTGCTATAGTGGAGTCTGGAGAAGCTATAACAGAACCGATACTGTTTCAGCTATTCCCTGATAGAGAATTAGCGATTACGTTGAATAGTCAATATGGTGAGGGTGATGATTCATGGATACTAACTATTCCTAGAAAACGTGATAATTATTTAGAATTACGATTGCCATTAAAACTGAAATATCAGCATAAATGGATACAAAGGTTAGTAGAGCAGATTGGTTACGACATCCTTGAATTTGTTGGTTGCTGCACTAAGCATCCTAATCAGTTATCAGCAGCTTGTGATCAGTTTTCTACAGGGGAATACTCTAAAGGTTTTCCGACGGAAATGCTGACGAATCTCCTCAATGGGCTGCAACCAGATAGGTTTCTGTTAATCAATGATAATTCTCGACAGGTTATCAATTACTTTGTTAATACATCCTACGGAAAGAGACTGACAGATTATCCAGCGGCCAATGCTACAGGATTGAAGCTGATTAAAGCATTAGATAACACTATGCATCAACCGGGTGTACCAGTGCTCAGAGATAATGATTTATTCGATATGTTTTGCTACTGGTTGGTTGCGGTTAAAGGGTATAATTTTTCCGGTAAAGAGGAGGTTATCGAATTTACCTCTGATGGTTCAAGGATGGCGTTACCAGAGGACTATACGGTAAGCGACTGTGCTAAAGATACTGGTTTTGATATAGCAGAGTTAGAGGGATGGATACGTGCTATTGAACGCAAAGGACAAGGAATTTTTTACGGCCCACCAGGTACAGGTAAAACCTATAGTGCTCAAAAAATTGCTAACCATTTAATCAGTGGAAGTGATGGATTCACAGAACTTGTCCAATTCCATCCTGCCTATTCCTATGAAGACTTTATTCAAGGTATTCGTCCACAAAGTCAAAATGGGGAATTGAGATATCCTTTAGTTCCAGGCAGATTTATAGAATTCTGTAATAAAGCTGAGTCTCGGCAAGGAATTTGTGTTATAATCATCGATGAAATTAATCGTGCTAACCTCGCTAGTGTGTTTGGAGAATTATTGTATCTACTAGAGTACCGGGATCAAAAAATTCCCTTAGCTGGCAGTAATCAACTATTCAGTATCCCGAAAAATGTTCGGATCATCGGTACTATGAACACAGCAGACCGTTCTATTGCTCTAGTTGATCAGGCATTTCGCCGTCGCTTTGCATTTATTCGGCTCTATCCCAACTATGAAATCCTGAGACGATATCACCAAACAACGGATTTTCCAGTGAATGGATTGATTAAGATACTGGAACAAATAAATAATGCGATCGCAGATCCTAACTACTCCCTCGGAATCTCCTTCTTTCTCCTAGAAACTATAGCTGAGGAAATTGAAGATATCTGGCAAAGGGAAATTGAGCCATATCTAGAAGAATACTTTTTCGATCAACGAGACAAACTAGACCAATTTCGCTGGGACACTATTAAATTAAGAATTAAGAATTAAGAATTAAGAATTAAGAATTAAGAATTAAGAATTAAGAATTAAGAATTAAGAATTAAGAATTAAGAATTAAGAATTAAGAATTAAGAATTAAGAATTAAGAATTAAGA
>NZ_JAAHHZ010000241.1:0-7169 GCF_010672005.1 Moorena sp. SIO4A5
CCATCCAGCATATAAGCTAGAGCTTGAGGCAGTGCTGCCATCACATCAAACTTGGTACTTTTGGATTCGATCACCAGTATCCAAAGTCTCTGTCGCACTACTAAAACATCTATCCTGCCTCTTACAATTACTCGATTGTCTTCAGCAGCAATTGCCACAGAAGTTTCAGTTTTGATTGAAAAGGGGGGTTGAAAGAATCCAGCGAGATCGAGTAATGGTGATAGAACCACCATTTTTACAGCCTCTTCTAAGAGAGGGCGGCGATTAACCAAGTTAAAGTAGTTACTGCGGACTCTTTCCAGAGAACGTTTTTCCTCATCCGTTAAAGACGGTAAGTTGTCTTGCCAATCTGGAAAAAACTGACTATCGGTTGTTAGTTGTAGTCCAAAGTGTTCTTGCAGTTCTTCTAGGCTAAGATCTTGAGCTTGAATAGTTTGAACCATAATGAGTCATTGGTTGAATATCGTGATTTTTTTGGCATCATGGAAGTAGCTCCTATTTAGGTGGGAGGAAAACCGCGCTGGATATGATTAACGGGCATGACCAGCGCGGTTATTAGTATCAGTCTTTACCTTCTATAGTATAGATAAATCCTCGAAAAAATGCAAGGGTTAATTAAAATATTTTACATTTATTTGCAATTAGTTTTATTAACCATTTTTAGACTCAATTCTGTCTAATAAATTTACCTGATTTTTTTATTAACTGAGCTACAAATTATTGGTTTTTAGGGAGCAGGAATCCCCTCTGATCCCAGGGCTTTTTTTGGCGTCGGACTCAAATGTAATTGGTGGGGAGATAGGGAGATAGGCAGATAGGGAGATAGGGAGATAGGGAGATAGGGACGCACCCGTTCCCTGTTCCCTGTTCCCTAAAAAACCATAAATATCTACTTTCTAACCAACAGCAAATCCATCAAATTGACGCATAAATGGGGCATGATACCCTAGGACAATATCTTGTTTCGGTATCCCTAATTCAAGTAACTCATTCGCCACCCCAAACTCGGTGCCATCATGTTGAATCCAGATTTTTCCATCAATAATATCAATGTGAATCAAAGGTCCAAAAACACGACGATAATTTTGCCATCCTGCATGAAAGACTTGATAATGATCTTGCTCAGGATCGAAGAATTTATAGACTTTGATATCTTCATTGGCTAACTTAACCAGACTATGCTTTTCCAAGGTTTCCTGAATCAAACGACGATACTGAATTAACTTATCCACTGCAAAATTACCTCCTGATTTGGCTCATATACCAATAGGTGTATTTGAGATTCTTTAATCGTTTGTTGTGCGAAAGGACGACGAAAAAACTCTTCGTAAGTATAAGTAGGAACGGCTAGATAAAGTTTACGTTCCGGTTGTTGCGCTTTTAAGGCAATTCGATAACTTAAACATTGTCCCACTGCTAAGTAAAATTCATAAATTGTAGAAGAACCGATAAAACTTTTCACCTCAACAGCAATTTTTTCAAGACCTTGCTCCGCTGCAATTAGTTTCTCTCCTGCCAGATCTATTTGAATACGAGCGTTATCAAAATCCAGGTAGAGTGGATCGTGAGTGATAATCCATCCATCCTTAATTAGTCCTCCTTTGACAGCTTCATGAAAATAATCCTTAGCAGACATATGATATGCTTTTCCTGAATTTTAGCAATAGTTCACGTTATTTCTTCTAGACTCTTAAAAGAAGCTATCCAACCACATCAGGCTTTTTTTAGTTAAAAAGATTTAACTTCTCAGTAAAACTCATGACCGCAAGGGTTTTGACTGGGGCAGAAATGCCCAACTGTGAGGTTGGTAAGCTCAAGGCGTAGCCGTGGGATGATCTGATATCATGTTCAGTTGAATACTTACACTCTAGTCGAATCGAAGGCAGAGGGCAGAAGGCACAAGGCAGAAGTAAAGAAGTAAGGTTTCAAGGAAGAAGGTTTTTTATCTCTAATTATCCGGACATGATATCACTCTTCCAGTCGATAGTGGTCACACAAAATAGCTTGAGATGAATGCTGCTGGCTATTTTTTTCCTACAAAGCTAGGTTAAAAATATGCTGTGCGGATAACTTGAACTGGGGAAAAGTCGTGGAAACAATGGGAGTATTTCCCGTAAAGGGCGTCATCTGATATTCGCCGTCAACTAAATGACAAACAAAAAATGTGGGTTGCTTGGGGTTGCCGATAAACTTTCTCGCCCCCAATGCGGCATAATCGATAATCCAATATTCTTCGATCCCCATCTCTTCATAATCTCTAAGCTTATTGTAGTAATCGTCACGCCAATTAGTTGAAACAACTTCGACGATTAATTTGACGGAATCAGGATTTTGAATAATTGATTCGCTTTCCCACCGAGATTCCGCCCCCATAACGTCTTGATTCAAAACAATAATGTCCGGTTCATAACCTGAGTTTTCCCGTTTTGGTTTAACAATTGACTCTCTAGGAATAGTCCAAATGCCTCCTTTGTCTATCTGCCTGATAACTATCAATAGTTGCTCGATCAGAGAACCGGTTAGATTTGAATGTTTCCCCTTTGGCTTGGGCATTTCGATAATTACTCCATCATACAGTTCGTACCGGACTTCTGAGTTTTCGGGATACCAGCTGATAAATTCATCAAAGCTGTATAATTTCTGTTCGGCTTTGGCTTGAGTCATAGATCGTTCTTCTTGAAGCTGAAATTTATGGTGACAAAATGACACTATTCTGTTATATAGTCTTTATGGCATTTACCAGGTACGCTGATCAACCTCAAAGTCCCCCTTTTTAAGGGGGATTTAGGGGGATCCCTTGGTACCTAATGGGATAGAGAATTGCTATAATGAAAGAAATTGAGGCATAAATTCAGATGGCAAGTACCACTCCTAATGATACTCGTGTGACAGCTAGGCTTCCTGCATCGGTCAAAGATACTTTACAAAAGGCTGCGGATTTAACGGGGGCAACCTTAAATCAATTTATGGTTCATGCTCAGGTTAAAGAAGCCCAAAAAGTGATTAATGCAGAACAGGTGATTCACTTATCACCCCAAGATGCGGATATAATTTTTAGTCTGATTGAAAATCCGCCTGCCCCTAATAAGCATTTAAAAGAAGCTATCCAACGGCATCAGGCTTTTTTAATTGAAAAAGATTGAACTTCTGGCTTATTATGATAGATACGGGTTTGAAGGAACTAAAGAGCATCCATTATTGTTGTTTTTGCCTTTATCTAGTTTAGGTAGTGCTTGAGAAGCCAGGAAAATAAATAGAATCGATTAAATCTCAAAAATAGAACTTTCGAGAAGATCAATAACTGCTGAAACAGCTGTTTGTACCGCTCCTTGAACTGAAGCATGATTAATTGCCAAGTGTTCCCCTGCAAAGAAAACACGGGGATTATCTACTGGATAAGCTTGACCAAGTAATGGTTGATAGTTCTCCCGATCCCCTGGAGCAAAATAGGCATAAGAACCAGAACCAGACTGATTATCTTCATCCCAAATACTATGAATAATATCATCAGTATAGTCTTTAATCTCAGGATGCAGTTGGGAAACTTCGTCTAAGGTTAAATCGGTTTTAGCTGTTTCCTCTAAAGTCCTAAATTTCCTGGAATTATCTTCCCAGCGATAAGCAGCCGTTAATACTGATGGCTGATAAGAAATATCCTTATCTTTAGCAATAAAGTGAGGTTGAGAAATGTTTGTTGAGTCTAATTGAGCATTATCAGAAGGATACCAACACTTTTCGAAATTTAAATCCGTAAAGCTACCACCCCCATAGACATGATCGGCAAATTCCCAAGGACGAGCGGTACAGTGTAATAGAGTTTTACTGGCACTGCAATACCCCAAATTGTTAATAGCTTCCCGTTGTTGGCTAGGTAAACTAGGGTCAAAATTAATCTGAGCCAGAGCAGTAGCAGGAATGGTACAGATAATATAGTCAAATTCAGCGGTTTGTTGCTTATCCAGCTTATTCCAGACCAGCCTAACCCCTCTATCGGTCATTTCTATAGTTGTTACTCTGGCTTCAGTCTGGATTATGCCTGATATGCTTTTAACCAAAGCCTTAATTAACGTTTCCAGTCCTCCGATTAGCTCATATTGTTCTACTCGATGCCAAGCAAAGAAGTCAATTAAACCATTTAACAGAGATACTTTGTCGTAATGAATTGCTCCAGTAGCATGACCGAGTAACTCAAAAGCATCGGGAGAAAGATGACTGCGAAAATAGTCGGTAACCGTTAGGGTATCCCATTTTCTAACTTGATCACTGGTAAAAGTGGGTGCAAATAACTCCCATTTCTCTTTTTCAGTCAAAGAATCGATTAATTCTTCCAATAACTGGTCGTAAATTACCCCTGGGTCTTGTTGCTCATCAGGGGTTAACTTGTAAACACCAAACAACTCTTGGTAACTATCTAAACGAGTTTTATTACCCCGTAGATAAGAAAAAGCGCCGGGATTGTAATTAATAAAAGGTCTTTTTGGTAAATTAAATTTATCTATATAGTGTAATGTGCAGCCATGACTAGTAGGAATTCGCATTGCGCCTAATTCCCCATAAGTACCATCACTAAAATAATGAGTCTTAATTCTTCCTCCAAGGCGAGAATCAGCTTCTAATATAGTAACTTGATGGTTGAGTTGACTGAGTTCATAAGCACTAACAAGCCCAGCAATTCCTCCACCGATAATCGCAATTCGTTTGCGAGTACCACCTTGATCGTAGGGACTAAGGGAACCAGGATGACGATACAGGCGCTCAAAGGAAAAAGGTCGCTCTAACTCTTGTGTATGGCGGTAAGGGTTAAACATCCAGTGTTATCCTAAATTAGGGCTTAAACTGATTCTCCATCAAAAATGCGTTCGCGTAGCGTGACCTACGGCCAATCGCGTAGCGGCTCTTTAACAACCGAATAAATTAAATATTGCAATTATAATAACGATTATCGAAACTTATTATCCTTTTAATGCAAAAGGCAATATAAAAGAGGGTTTTCAGGTAATAAGCGTCAAAAAATACTGTACCTAATAAGTTCTAGAAATGTCCTTAGTTCTTAGTTAATCCTTAATCCTTAATCCTTAATCCTTCGTTCATCCTTTTTTTGACTTCGATGGGGTTTTAGGTGAGCGTGAACCCCCCTTACCATTGTCTTTCTTACCATTGTCTTTCTTACCATTGTCTTTCTTACCATTATCTTTCTTGCCAGAGTTTTGGGGTTTGACAGGACCATTGAGTTGCTGACGTCCATTGCGAATTACTCTAAGCATGTCACTGAGGTGCTGCTCAATATTGTAGAGCACTCCGTCAGCGTAGGCATCTGCCCCATTTTGAATTTCCTCACACTCCGCTAGGGTCATTTGGCGCATTTGCTCCAGTTCCTGCTGGGCTTTGCGGCGCATCTGCTCAAGCTCCGATACCGTTTGCTTGTGCATCGCCTCACACTCTTTTTGAACTTGTTGGCTGATTTGTTGGGCTTCGTGTTCCGCTTGCTGAATAATACCGAGTTCATCTAAAATCATTTCAGCACGCCGCTGAGCTGTCTCAATGATTTCTTGAGCGTACTGTTCAGCTTGCTGGATTATTGCATCGTGTTCTTCAATTATTCTAGTAGCTTGTTGAAAAGCTAAGGGCAAATTTTCCCGCACCAAGTCGAGTTGAGCCAGCAACAGTTCTTCATCAATCAGGGTGCGCCGGGTAAAGGGGATGTGGGGGCTATCGAAGATTATGTCCTCGATATAGTTAAATTGCCCCTGAATATCTATGTCTCCTGATCCAGGATTAAAGGATTCAGTAGGGTTTGGGGGTTTGTTTTGCTCGGGTGGGTCGTACCGGGATGATTCTTGGCGTAACATCGGTATATATCTAAGGCAACCTGTTGGGGGACAAGATGATCGACGGAGCCGCCAAATTTGGCAATCTCTTTGACTACGCTACTACTCAAGAAACTATATTCGTTAGAGGTGGCGAGAAAAACCGTTTCGATTTCATCCCAGAGGGTATGATTAGTATGAGCCATCTGGAGTTCCTTCTCAAAGTCAGAAAGCACCCTTAACCCTCGCAACAGTACTTGAGCTTTCTTCAGTTTGGCATATTCCACCGTTAAACCGGTGAAACTGTCCACTTCCACATTAGGTAAGTCTTGGGTGCAAAGTTTAATCTGCTCGACTCGCTCAAGCACTGTGAACAAGGGAGATTTATTTGGATTGCGCAGCACCGTCACAATCACCTTATCAAAGAGTCTACAGCCACGCTGGATGATGTCAAGGTGTCCTAGGGTAATGGGATCGAAGCTGCCTGGATAGATTGCAATCACGACGCAAGTATTACCAATGGGTTCAAGGAGTGATTATATAGCTTGTTTCACGGCGATGACATACTGAACTATTAGTGAAATATTAGTTTGTTAACTCATTGGTGATTAGTCACTAGTCATTAGTTATTGGTTTTTTTGATATAGTATAGAGCATTTTAATTGCAGCCCCACACTGTCCCCCTTCCGTCCCCCCATCCATTCCATCGGTTAACCCATTTACATCTTTTAACCCATCAGTTGCGCCATCTGCCTATTGCCCATGCTACGCTGATCAGCAATGTGTTCAGTACGCACACTCTGTGTGACCAACCGGTTAACCTAAACCCAGAAACGCCTATGGTACACATCAAGCGAGTGGAACTCTCGCGGTTCAAATCCTTCGGCGGCACCACAAAAATCCCCCTCCTGGAAGGATTTACCGTAATTTCTGGGCCAAACGGGTCAGGCAAATCCAACATCCTTGATGCTCTTCTATTTTGTCTTGGTATCGCCAGTTCCAAAGGAATGCGAGCTGAACGCCTTCCTGATTTAGTTAACCACAATAAAGAACATCGAGGCACTGTCGAAGCCAGTGTCACAGTTACCTTTGACTTATCTGACTTCAATAACTATGACGAGTTACAGGTTAAAGAGTTGGAGGAACCGTTACAGGTTAAAGAGTTGGAGGAACCGTTACAGGTTAAAGAGTTGGAGGAACCGTTACAGGTTAGCAAGTTACAGGTTGTTCGCGAACAACCCAATAACCTTCAACCCAATAACCTTCAACCCAATAACCTTCAACCCAATAACCTTCAACCCAATAACCTTCAACCCAATAACCTTCAACCCAATAACCTTCAACCCAATAACCTTCAACCCA
>NZ_JAAHHZ010000242.1:0-7151 GCF_010672005.1 Moorena sp. SIO4A5
GCAACTCCTCAGTTTGATAACTGATACAATTGTTTCAACTGTAACTCCCAAACCAACTACGAACAAAGGATCTTTTCCACATCTGCTCATCCTTTTGTAAACAAATATTAATTTCGCCAGCCGTATCAAAATTAGGGAAGCAACGGGGGATTTACCAAAACCAGACCATCTAAATTCATTCTTTAATGTCTTTATGCAAAGCGCGAGTGGGGAAAACTCCCTTTGGCTGCACCGGTAGTCACTCATGGTGGGGGAACCCCCGCATGAAGGCGCTACCTCGCTGCACTGCTTGAGCAACGCTAATTTTACATTTTCTTTAGATTTGCTTTGTAAAGAGTGACTAGCTTAACCTTAGCATCGCTACTTAAGTATTGTAACAAAAATTTACAAATTTTCCTAGGGGTAGCAACAAATTTTTTTGGCTGTCCGGCAAAATTCATCCCACACCTATGCATAGCATAGGTGTGGGATGAATTTTGCACAGGGTATTAATAAAATTGCTATAATATATTCTGATAAACAAAGCCGTTCGCGCAGCGTGGCCAAAGGCCTTAAATGCTGGTTTGTCAGCCACTAAAAAACAGAACTTATTGTATTGTTCCGGCGCGGAGGGGCATCCCGTGTCGTTAATAAAGCTTACCGAGTATCCGAACCGTTGGGTGGAGTTGGTAAGAAGCCCACACTGTAATCTTTGATGAGCGTGTGGGAGTATGTCACAAAACTGTATTTCTAAGAACAGACTTAATGGACGGTCAAGGTTTAATAAAACCGGAGCACTGCACTGCGAATGATGGCAACACAGGCAGTCAGGACGAGTCTCTTCTAGGGTGAAGGGTGTCATTCCTTGTGGTTGACATTAGACGGCTATCCTATTAAGATAAGTATTTATTACTACTAACCGGCGGCTCGGGCTAACCCCACTCACAGTAACCATACTCGTAATCATCACCCTCCTCAATTCCTGATTGCGACCGGTACAGCTGTTGTGCTAGTAGGGCAGTTTCAACCTTGGAAAAAATAGGTAGGGAGATGGTCGGGTGGTCAGATGGGGATAATTTTCGACAAGCGATGCAGGGAGGTAGCGCGGTGTTGGGGATCCCCCCCATGAGCGACTACCGGCTTGGTATTACGGGTTTTCTTGATGAGCAACTGCATCAAGAAAAGGTCATAGTCGGGGTTTTCGGCAAATTTGATCAACACTGATTTTTGCTACTTAACATTTCTTTACCCACGTCTGTAGATTAAAGCAGACTAATTAGTATGGTGTCAAAGGTGCTTATTCGATTATTTTTAATCAAATTTAGTTTTATTTAGCCATTTACCTATCCTTATATCCTCTTATCTCCGAAAATCGTTAAATTATTGCCTGTTAAAGCTGTATTTACTGTGGTAACAGGGGCTGGGGTGGTTCACGCTTTCCAAATTTTGTTCAGGGTAAACACATTTTAGTTACAAATACCTACTGGATATGAGAGTCATAAAATAAGTATTTTTACTTATTACTTCTGATTAAGGTTTCGAGAATTTAGATGGGTTTGCCCTGGGGGGATTTTCAGATAGCATCCCCTGCAGCTGAAAGAAATTTGCTCTAATCTGATCTAAGAGGAATCTATTAGGCATAAATTAACCGTCCTTTGGGAGTTGGGACTTAGTAAATAGTGCCTCAAAAAAAAAAATTTACAAAAATTCAAAAAATATGCTATGATATTAAATTTTTTGTGCTAAACTGAAATTGTGGAGAATAAAATCCACGGGAAGAGCCAGCCTAGAGTTTTCGTCAGGCTGGAAGGCTGGCTCTGGGTCCCCTTTACAGGAATCGGGTAAATCTGCGGGATTACTCCCGCTTCGTCCCCAAGGCACCGTGCGAGCGAGTCTCCAAGCACACGGCGCGCCCAACTTCTTTAGAACACGTTTTCTTTTGCGACTTACTTTTCCTTGAATCCGGGTTTGTACCTTTTGGCTTTTGTCCCTTCTTCTTGGAGGGTTTTTTTAATCCCATTTTTAGCATTTGTTGTATTTCGGGATTTGTCGCACCCAGGGCATGGATTGAGTGATGGCAGTCATTGTGTAAGTATATTAAATTGTCATACTTATCTGTGCCGCCATCCTTTTTTGGTGTTATATGATGTAGATGCACAAAATCAAACCTTCCAAGGGTTTGATTACAGACAGGACATATGTATTTCTGTCTATTTGCTATTTTGTCTTTTCCGTTGGATAGTCTATTTCTTGCGGTCTTTTGTCTCTGTTTATTTTCCCTCTTTTCCCAGTATTCTTTGAGTTCTGGGTCGTCCGGGCTATGAGTATGTGTGACCTGGGTGTGTCTTTCGATATTGACCCATGCAAGCTTAGTGAGATAAACTTTCCTTTCTCCAAATACCCATTTATCGTCTCTTCCGGGACATAATTTCCCGAAATACTTCTTGTACAACCATTCCCGGGATTTTTGATGCTTTCTTAATCCCCATCTTGTTAACTTCCAGAATATGTAGCTGTCAATCTTATTGAAGATTTCTGAAGATACTGCTCCGCTGTGGTAATTTCCCCACCCTCTTATAATCGGGTTGAGTCTTTTGATTACCACTTCCTGTGGAGCTTCTCGTACCTTCTTGAATTCCTCTTTAAGTTTGGTTTTAAATTTCGCTACATTCTTATCTGAAGGTTTAATGATGGTTATATACCCGGATTTTCTGGTACTGGTATTATGTTTCCTGAAGTTCCATCCCAGAAAATCAAATCCGGTGGTCAAGTGGGATATTCTAGTTTTCTCGAAGGATAATGTTAGTCCTTTTTTGGATAACCACTCTTCAGCGATTTTCTTAGCATTCACCGCATCTTCTTTGCTTTCGGTGAGGATTACAAAGTCATCGGCAAAGCGGACGTAAGTCCTTGGTGTCCTATTTTTCCAATTACCACCGTTTTTAGATTTATTGTCTTTGCACCAGGTGTATTTAATACCTAATTCTTCCTCTAATCCATGTAAGGCTATATTGGCCAGGAGAGGGCTAATTATTCCACCTTGAGGGGTTCCCTGTTCGGTGTCGTAGAAAGTTCCTTTGTGTACATATCCTGCTTTCAGCCATTCTTTTATTAGTTTGGCTGCGGGAAAACTTCCAATTGTTTCTAGTAATGGTTCATGGGCAATGTTATCGAAGCATCCTGAGATGTCCGCGTCTACTACCCACCATTTCCTGTTGTTTTCTCCCTTAATGTTTAGGAATATCCTTTGTCTTGCGTCATGGGTACTTCTTCCAGGTCTGAACCCGTATGATACTGGTTCAAACATTGCTTCCCATGATGGCTCAAGTGCATTTTTGACTATACCTTGTAGGCATCTGTCGGTTATGCTTGGAATCCCTAATGGCCTTTTCTTTCCATTGGATTTTGGGATGTAGATGCGTTTGGTTGGTATTGGCTTCCATGTCTTATATGTGGTGAGGGAATCGACCATTTTCCCTCTTTCCGCAGGGTTTAATTTTTTCTTTCCGTCTATCCCTGCTGTTTTTTTACCACTATTTACTTGGGTTGCTTGTTTGACTGATATCAGGATATTGGAATAGCTACGGAGAGCTAGTCTTTGTAGTTTGTTGACCTTTTTCCAATTACCCTCACGTGTCGCTCTGAAAATTCTACGTCTAAGTTTCCTGACCGTCCTGTAGGCACGTTTCCAATTGATAGCGTGCCAGTCAGTGGTTTGTTTAGTTACGATACCGTTCCCTTTTGGTTGCGGTTCTATCTTTTCCATATACAATTAAGGTACTTACGTATTATTTCCCTAGCTCGAAGTCAGTTCTGAAATTCAGCACTCTTTCAAGTTAAGGGATTTCCCTCTATCCAACCAGTTATATACTTTCGTATTTTCCTGTTGCCTTTCGGCTGTTGGCTTTTGCTTGGTTCAGTCTTCTACCGGGCTGAGAGTTATACCTCCTCTTACGATTTGGCTACCTACATCAATCGACCTAGATGTAGGACTCAACCTCGGCTTACCTGTTGACACACTAAGAAGTTACGAATCTGAGGTTGCCGCCTATACACCGAGTCCATTTTGGGATTCGATTGCCTTTTCATCGCAAGGCTAATCCAGGAGCTGGCACCTTCCATTACCGCTTTATCAGAGGGTGTTTATTATAACGATGCCTTATAGTGGCGATTCATCAATTTCAACCTTTTGATTCTTTTCCTAACCCAACAACATCTTTTTCACGGCATGTAAAGATTTGTTGTGCATTCCCCTCTAGCTCTGAAACCTAGTGATTCGGGAGTGTCGTAGCCTTAGCCGCGATATCCATCTCACTACGCTCCTTCGGGTGGAAACTAGTCTGAATCCAAGACTAGGAAAGGGTTCTAGCCTTTCACTTCCAAGAGCGCCTTTCAGTCGCCCGATAACTTAATATTATGTCCCATCGCCTATACCCATGGGTAATGGTGAGGTTGTTACCACCGATGGCACCAGTGGTTTTCGCTCGGTTCGAGAACCCTACTGATGCTAAGGGCTATATGCAGGTACTGAAACTGCTGATGCCTGGTGCCAAGTTTCTACTTTTTTTTGACCTTCAACAATAATCATTATTGACGAACAAATTCAGAACTTGATTCTGTAGCTAACAAGCCATGGTTTTGTTTAAATTCAGCCAACAACCGAAAAAAATATTCAAAACCTACTTTTTCATCATGACAAGAAAGCATAATTAACTTAGCCCATGACGTAACCGACTTAACCCCCAGTTTTTCCTGTAGCCAAGGTTGAAACTCCTCATAAAATTTGGCTTCTGCTTCAGTCAACTCAATATCCATCTCACTGCGAGCATATTCATAGCCAACTAAAAACATAAATAAATCGGTTACCGAAGGACGACCAATATACATACCAGGGCATTTTTCGATTTTTTCTAGAATATCAAATAATCCATTCATAACAACTATACTATGTAAGCATTCAGATTACTTGATTAATCAAAGGGTTGGGCACGGGGAAACTCCGCACCCAACCCTTGTAATCCTTGCAATTGAAAATTGCGATTAAACGACAGCAGGCTCCTGCTCGGCAGACTTAACTTTACTCAAAAGCTCTTGCAATTTGTCACCCTCAATTACTTCCGTGTCCAATATTTCTTTAGCAATGGTTTCGAGCAACTCCCGATTCTCGTTCAGAATCGCTAATGCTTGTTGATGACCTGTTTCGACAATCTCTTTGACTTCATCATCAATCGCCTTAGCAGTTTCATCGCTGACATTGCGGCGGGGATTCATCATCCCATCTCCGAGAAAGCTTGACTGCTGACCTTTCTGGTAAGCTAACGGTCCGAGAACTTTACTCATGCCATAGGTGGTTACCATCTGCTCCGCTAAATCCGTAGCTCGTTGGAGGTCATTGGAAGCGCCAGTGGTAATGCTATTAAACACAATCTCTTCTGCTGCCCGTCCACCAAGTAAGGTAGCAATCTGACCTTGGAGTTCTTTCTCGTCCATTAAGAAGCGGTCTTCTGTAGGCATTTGCAAGGTGTAGCCTAGTGCTGCCATCCCCCGTGGCACAATCGAGATTTTAGCGACTTTACTTCCACCAGGCATCAAAGCACCAACTAGAGCATGACCGACTTCATGGTAAGCAACGATGGTTTTCTCTTTGTCATTGAGTACCCGGCTTTTCTTCTCTAGACCAGCCACTACTCGCTCAATCGCTTCCGCAAAGTCTGCCTGGGTTACTTTTTCTTTGCGGTTGCGGGCAGCTAACAGCGCTGCTTCATTAACCAGATTAGCAAGGTCAGCACCAGCAAAACCAGGAGTACGAGTTGCGATCGCTTTTAGATCCACATCCTCCCCCAGCTTCACTTTCTTAGCATAGATTTCTAGAATTTTCAAGCGACCGGATAAATCGGGACGGTCTACTAACACTTGTCGATCGAATCGTCCTGGTCGTAACAGAGCTGGATCTAGGGTTTCAGGGCGGTTAGTGGCTGCTAGCACAATTACCGTAGCATCACCAGCAGCAAACCCATCCATTTCCGTTAGCAACTGGTTGAGGGTTTGTTCCCGCTCATCGTTCCCACCAACAAAACCAGAACCACTAGCACGGGATTTACCAATAGCATCCAACTCATCAATGAAAATAATACAGGGAGCTTTCTTTTTGGCCTGTTCAAATAAATCCCGGACTCTGGCAGCACCAGCACCAACAAACAGTTCTACAAACTCAGATCCAGAAATACTAAAGAATGGTACACCAGCTTCCCCAGCTACTGCTTTAGCCATTAGGGTTTTACCCGTTCCAGGAGGTCCAACTAATAGCACTCCTTTTGGAATTCGTGCTCCTATGTTAGTAAACCGTTGGGGCGTTTTAAGAAAATCCACAATTTCCTGTAATTCAGTCTTGGCTTCTTCTACCCCAGCCACATCATTAAAGGTAACTTTAGTGGTATCATCTTGCACATAAACCTTAGCTTTACTCTTGCTAATAGACAAAGCACCTTGGGGTCCACCACCACCAAAACGCCCTGCAAAAAACTGCAAAATGCCAACAAAAATTAGTGGAGGTATCACCCAGCTGAGCACGATGGTAAACCAGCTTCGTTTAGGGGGAGGAGCAGCAGCAAATTCTACTCCTTTATCTTCTAACCGTTGGGGTAACTCTAGGTCATAGATTGGGGTCGTGATCAGAATTTGTCCTGGCTCTTCAGTATCAGCTTTGAGCTGATACTGGATTTGGTCTTGCCCAACATAAACCCGCGCTACCTTTCCATCTTGGACTTGGTCAATAAACAAGCTGTAGGGTACCCGAGCGATTTTCTGTCCGAAGAATCCAGGCAAGAATAGGTTAGCTACAAGAAATAAACCCCCTAAAAACAAGAGAATATTGCCAATTAGGCGAGATCGAGGGGGTTGAGGTTTGTCTTTAATACTCATAGATGCAACGTAGTTAAATCCACAGTAGTCTTTGTTTAAAATGCTTTTCTTATACAGGCTCAAAGCCCTTACTCTTAGCCTACCAGGGTACGGTTAAAAGTTATAAGCTGTCACCCATTTAAATTGTTAATTGGGGAGATGGGGAGATGGGGAGATGGGGAGATGGGGAGATGGGGAGATGGGGAGATGGGGAGATGGGGAGATGGGGAGATGGGGAGATGGGGAGATGGGGAGATGGGGAGCTGGGGAGA
>NZ_JAAHHZ010000243.1:0-7129 GCF_010672005.1 Moorena sp. SIO4A5
GGGTTATGATTCACACAAACACCAACCAGTTGGGGATAACGATTTAGCCAAGTTTGCCCTTGGACATCCAAGTCTTTTAAATTCAGATCCGTTGTGACCAAGGTCAGCAACATCTCGCCAGTCCGTTGTCCAATCTGTAACGAAAGGTGACGCAATCGTCCTTGGTGGCGGCTTTCGTTGTATATCGACCATCCCAACTGCTGAATATCCTGCTTAATTTCCCCTAGCAGAGGATTCAATCGCTGGTCTTGCACGGGGCATTGATTAAGATTAATCAGCTGGTGGCTACCTTTTTGGTAGTAACCCGCTTGAACTGAACCGGTTGCTGAGCGTTTGAGGGGATAGGTAGCTTTGTTTCGATAGCCCAAGGGAGAATCTGTGGTTAAGATTGGTGCTACGGCGGGTTCGCTAAATCCACCAATGCGTTTGAGGGCTTGAATCACCTGATTTTGCTTAGCCAACTGCTGATAATCCCAGCTAACATGCTGCCATTGACAACCACCACACTTATCCGCGACGATACATCTGGGACGAACACGATTAGGGGATTCCACTAACAGTTGGTGTAACTTACCAGTGGCATAGTTAGGTTTGACCCGCATCAGGCGCACCAAAGCTCTATCCCCTGTGACAGTATCCGGAACAAAAACGACCCGATTTCCTAGGCGTCCAACGCCATCACCACTATCACTGAGGTCTGTAATCATTACCTCAATCAGTTGACCTTGTTGCCAACACTCAGGGCTGGGCTGATTAGTTATCATCATTGGCATTATATAGCAAAGGGAACAGGGAGTAGGGAGTAGGGAGTAGTGAGATCGGATTCAGTCGCTCATGGTGGAAACCCCCTCAGGTCGGCGCACCCTTCGCTACCTGTAGGGTGTATTATTAAGGTATCCTAGTAGTTATAGCGTTTTTGCGTAAATCCTGATAGTTTTGTTGTAATGCCAGCTTGAGATGGCAAGAGGGGGCAACGGATAGTTCAAGGGAATGTAAAGGATGGGGTAAGAGGGGAAAGAGACTATCGATGCAAGCATGCATGGGTTTTGCTCTATTTGTTGATCTTATGCCCAATGCCCTTCCGTTGTGTCACCCAAAGTCGGTAAACTACTAATTAAAAGTTCTGGCAAGAAGTCCCGAGCTAAAATCTGTAATTTAGCTTGGGATGAATCGCCTGAGTAACTCAATAAAAAACTCCATAAACTAATAACATGAGTGTAGTTAGTCAAGTCATTCTCAAAGCCGACGACGAGCTGAGATACCTCAGCTCTGGTGAACTCAGAAGTATCAATGATTTTTTGCAAAGTGGTGAGCAGCGATTGCGCATTGCTGCCACCCTGTCGGAGAATGAAAAAAAGATTGTACAAAAAGCCAGCAGTCAGCTGTGGCAGAAACGCCCTGACTTCATAGCACCAGGAGGCAATGCCTATGGTCAGCGTGAACGGAATCAGTGTTTACGGGACTATGGTTGGTACTTGCGGTTGGTCACCTATGGTGTACTTGCTGGTGATCAGAAACCTATTGAAGACATTGGTATCATCGGGGCAAGAGAAATGTATAATGCCCTAGGTGTGCCAATGGCAGGGATGTCAGAAGCGATAAATTGCTTAAAAGAGGCATCTTTGGGAATCCTAACCGACGAGGAGGCTGAGCTGACAGCTCCTTTCTTCGATTACATTATTCAAGCAATGTCTCCTAAGTCCTAAGTCATTAGTCCTAAGTCATTGGTGATTAGTCATTAGTCATTGGTCATCTAAAAATAGCCAATGGTTAATTGTCAATGGTAAATTAACAATTAACCATTAACAATTAGCAATTAGCAATTAACAAAAGACTAATGATTAATGACCTCAAATCCCACGCATTGTAGTCGTGGGATTCTTTAAATTACATGTGGTTAATCAAAAAACTACCCTGGCTTTCATTATCAATTCTTCTGTTAAGCCATAGTATTTTTGGCTGGATGATATCTGTTGACTATCAGGAATTGATTACGGTAGAACAGACTACATCAGGATCACATCATTCCTTATTTAACGTATCGGTATGGCTCTGGCTGATCGGAGCCGTTTATATCTTGTTGATGGCTTTGGCTATAACTGCTCCAGTGTATCAGATTAGAAAATTGTACGGGACTTGGATGAAATCTGATACCAAAGCTTTTGTTTCCGTAATTTTCAGCTCTTTCCTAGGCGTTATCATCCTGCGCTGGATTCATTATTCTAGCCGTATCCTGGTGCTGATTGCTGCTGCTGCCTTAACCAGATTAGATCTTCAAACAGAAGGATACGGTGAATGGCAGGCTTTCTGGATTATCTGTGGGGTTTCTCTAACAGGTTTTAGTGTAGGGTTATTACTAAATCAGTTACTAATAGCAATTATATAGCCATGTTGATAGAAATGAGTGTCGTTTTTTTGGTAATGGGTAATGGGTAATGGGTAATGGCGATATCCGAGTCGTCAACCTTAAACCTTCTAACCTTAAACCTTCTAACCTTAAACCTTCTAACCTTCTAACCTTCTAACCTTCAACCTTCTAACCTTCAACCTTCAACCTTCTAACCTTAAACCTTCTAACCTTCTAACCTTCTAACCTTAAACCTTCTAACCTTAAACAATAAACACTATTAATCTGTCTGGGGCAGTTTAATTTGAACTGCTCCTTCTGGTGTGATGATCACTTTACCACCTAGGGCTTCAATTCTACTAATGGCGATTTTGCTAGTGCGAGGGTCAGGGGAGTTATTTAACACCATTGACCAAGCACTTACTTGAGCTATCTTACTAGTAGGATTGCGCCTTATAAATTCAGCAGTGTTGCGGGAAATTTCAGCAATGTTTTGACTTTGTTCATCAGGGGATTGACTTGCCCAATCGGCTGATTTTTCAAAGGATTGTTGGGCGGCTTTAGCGTCACCCAAAAATAATAATTCATCAATTCCTTTGTAACGCCACACATAATAAGACTGAGCGGGAACTTTAGGGGATAGTGACTGGAGTCCTTTTTCCATTAAGGCGACAGATTTTTCTGGCATTCCTGCATATAAGGAGCTACTGCTAGATATAAAAAAATACGCTGTTAAAAATTTGGGGTCTCGGTTTATAATAACGTCAAAGTACTCTGGGCTAAGCTGATAGCTAGTAATTCGGCGAGCGTCTTGATCACCAAAGTACTGAAGGAAATTCAGAAATACCCAGTCAGCTAATACATTATCGAAGCCAAATGTAGGTAGTCTCTGAAGCAGATTGAGATACACTTGTGTTGCTTCTACGTCTCGCTGGAGGTCTGCGGGTGAGGTGTTTTTGGAGCTTTGTTTGAGGGCATTGAGTTGGGGTTGCTGTAGCTTTCCAACTACTAATATACAACCTAGGAGAATTATGATTGCTCCTAGGGATTGGGTTAGTCTTTGAGGAAATTGCCAAGGCATCTGTTGTCGAAGATAAGATGAAGTATTAAGTACCTAGGAGCTGAGGGGGTGACATGAGCACTAAAAAGCTTATTATATAAGGCTTTGATGCGAATAAGCTCATGGAAGATACAGTCCCAAATTAACCCTCGATTCATTGTCTTGATGCAGTCGCTCATGGGGGAAACCACGGCAGTTGCTCATGGGGGGAACCCCCTTTGGCGGCACTGCATCGCTAAGTAACTTATGGGCTGAAATTATTACCCAGTAATGATTTCAGCTTGCATGTCACCCCCCCAGGAGTTTTCATTATCCTTCGGGGGCTCGTTCTTCCTTCTCCATCTACTCAGACTTTCTTCTTCTTGGCAACCCCCTCTTGGCAATGCTTTCAGCTACTTGTGTCAGTCAGCCAGGGTAAGAGGTGACAAATCCTGTGTACCTCATAGTTATGAAAAACATAGTATAGTTATGAAAAACGCTGTACTTTCTATAGACTTTACTTATACCTAAACTGCTATATATTATTAATCATGTATACAAATATCTGTCCTTTTTGAAATCATCCAAATTCATGCAACGTCGTGACCTTCTCTTTAAATATGGAGTTCCAGGCCTTTTAGCTACTGTTGCTCTTGTACAGCAGTATGCTTCCCATCAATTGTCTCTTACCCCTTGGAAAGGCGGAGGGTTTGGCATGTTTTCTACCCTTGATTCACCAGCCGCCCGCTTCCTTCGAATCTATATTGTGACTGACGAAGGGAAGACTCAGGTCAAGTTACCTAAATGGTTGGGTAAGCTCGCAACGGAGGTACGCACGATCCCCACAAAAAACCGTCTATTACGTCTGACTCGTGAGCTGGCTCAAAGCCAATGGATAAGTTACGCTTCGCCTAGCTCCGAGCCACCTACTCTCAATGAAGCTACTGTCAATGCTACGGAGGGAGACACCTCAAGCGACTACCTCTCCAACTTGGATTCGGAGGCTCCCGATCTTATAGATCGCCAAAGCGAAGTTCAACTTCAAATACAACGATTAACCCAATTATTGCCTCCGGAAGTTCTAAAAAAAGGTAAATCACTACCTAGTAAGGCTGAATTTATCGCTGTTAAAGAGGTGCAAGTTGAAGTATGGCAATATATGTTTGATCCTGAATCAAGCCAGGTCAAGGCACACAAACTTTCATCATCTGTCGTCAAAAGATTGTCCTAAAGAGATTTGAAGAGTATGAGTATCTCAAAAAGTAGCCAGGTGGAGATGCAGAAACAGCCAGCAACGGAGATAAATACAGATGAGATAAACCTAAGTTTGGGAGCTTTTATACGCTATATCAGGGAAGCAGATATATTTGATTTGTCGGCAATCATGACTCTGCTACTGCTGTTGACTTATCCTACCGATTTTTGGTACGTGGTGGTGCCAGTCCGAATTCTTTGCATTTTAGGACTTGTCTATCCAGCTTGGCAGCGGAATTACAGATTTTGGCTCTTGATTACTAGCATCGTTTTGGCAGGTGACCTCTACAACTGGTTCACCATAGACAACCATAAGTACCTTTTGGCCTACTGGTGCTTGGCGATGTGCTTCTCTGCCCGAAGTAGCAATGTTAAAGAAACACTTGCAGTAAATGCGAGACTACTGATTGGCCTGTGTTTTCTTTTCGCAACAATCTGGAAAATTATCTCTCCTGATTTTCTCAATAGCATAGCGTTTCACCATATTCTTTTGACCGATGTGCGCTTTGCCAATGTTGTGGATCTGCTTGGAGGGTTGCCCAAGGATCTCCTTGCTGAAAATCGGTCAACCCTTAGTAGTCTAGTTGCTCCTATGAGCAATCTCCAGTCAGTTGTATTGCAAGACTCTCAAACTGTTGGGATATTGGCTAAATTGTTCACCTATTGGGGTGGGGCGATCGAAGCTCTCGTGGCGATCGCTTTTCTGTTTACCAAAGGTCAGTGGCTGTCCAAGATACGTGATCTATTTCTGTTAACGTTTATAGTCACAACCTATGCGATCGCACCTGTTATGGGTTTTGGCTGGACGCTGATTATTATGGGCATTTCACAAGCAGAGCCCACCTTTAAAAACATCCGCTTGTACTATGTACTGGCATTTGTTCTACTCCAAATCTACCTATTTCCCTGGAGAGACATTGTTGAAAATTCACTTGGTTTCCTTAGTTGATACTGTCGGTATTAACCTTTGGTATGATCGGGTTACTCTTGAAAGATTTAAGACAGGATTATAATACCCACCGACATATATCTATAGCTTAGGTACTGACTTTTTTACACTATTAAAAAATACTAATTTTGATAGTGTTGACAGGGTTAAAGCCATCCTCTGTGTATGGGAAGAAACTTTCACTTCCCATACCTGGTGATAATTGAAACCTGTAAGGGGTAGATCTCATATTATTTGCAAAAAAGCCGGAAAGTGTGGGAACCAGGCCAGAGGAGAACGGTAAACCCATCTAATATTATGATCCGTATATTGTATATCTAGTCTTTATTAAATTCAATAGACACTATATATACATAATACATTATAATACATTGTCAACAATCACAATCACGCCTGGTTTATGAGAAATATCTCACGTTTGTTGACAAGATAACTATACCCTGTATAATTAAGCAGGTGGACAAAATCAATTCCACATTTAATAAAACTCAAAGCCTTACAATGTAAGGGTTACAGAGATAGCGAGTAGGTAATTATTTCTGTGTAGGTGCTTAATAAAGTTATAGCTTTAGGAGATAGGTATGAGTTGTGCCTTACGCTAGTGCCCCTTGGGTAGATTCCCTTGGAAAATCAGAAAGCTGATGGCTGATCATAAAATCACCAATAAAGCCCTATTATGCCCAGGACAAAAGCATCTACATTCTAGAAGCCTTGGTCAGAAAAGATTCCAAAATTCATAAGTAAAAGTACTTATCTCATGAATCTCATATCCACTAGGCATTCCAAAATAAGATGCATTGACCCTGCTATTATGTCCTAGATAAACAAAATTTTTCCATCCAATTCAATTCGGTATCAGGAACAGTAAAACCATGGAAGCAGCAATATTTTTATATGATGGAGACTGCGGTTTTTGTAATGCCACTGTTCTGTTTCTTCTAGAAAGAACAAAGCTGACATCATTACTGTTTTGTCCTCTCCAATCCAAATATGCTGAGAATTTCTTCGCTGAGCATGGGTATCAGCCCCCTGATCTAACCACTGCATACCTCTTTCATAATGGCCGTCTTTATCAAAAGAGTTCAGCGGTTCTGATGGCAATTACCTTAGCGGAAGGACCGGTTAGGAATCTAGGGATATTTTTGGCTATTCCGCCATTTATTCGAGATGGTGTGTACAATTTGATTTCTTCAGTACGTAAACAGATACAGCTAGGCCAAAGTAGTTGTCGGTTATTGACCCCTCAAGAGCGCCAAAGGTTTCTGTTACTATGAGTCAGTATTCTAGTTAGTACCTTACGTTGTTGCTGGCTTCTAAACTCCTACCCCCATTTACTTTCAAAGCTTTTCATCTCCATACTTAACCTTACCCTAGGATAATTTTACCTGGAGGAGCAAGAAAGATTATAAAAGTTAGGGGTACTATAAATTAAATATAGCAATCCTAAATGATCTGTGAATACAGATAGGGGTAAAATACTGATAATATCATAGGTAGTCATAGCTAAATCAACTGTTTAAAACCTATTTAGGGATGCTAT
>NZ_JAAHHZ010000244.1:0-7121 GCF_010672005.1 Moorena sp. SIO4A5
ACCCCAATACAATCCTGACCGCCCAGGACAAGTGGAGCATATTTTCCTGGATTTAACTCTGGATATCCCCCTCCAAAGCGTTAGCGGTACCTGCACTATCACCCTCAACCCAATACGCGGCATTAAACAGCTAGTAATTGATGCGGTCAACTTGACTATCGCCTCAGTGCAGGTTGACCAAATCCCCCAACCCTTTGAGTATGACGGGGAACAACTAAAGATTCAGCTACTTAACCCGGTTGTTGTTGGAAAAGCGATTAAGATTGCGATCGCATACAGTGTAGACAACCCCCAGCGGGGTATTTACTTCATTCATCCAAACCAACACTACCCCAACAAACCCACCCAAGTTTGGACCCAAGGAGAAGATGAAGACTCTCGCTACTGGTTCCCTTGTTTCGATTATCCTGGTCAACTTGCTACCTCCGAAATCCGCGTTAGAGTGCCAAAACCCCTGATTGCTATCTCCAACGGGGAACTAATTGCTACAGAAGAAGACGGGGATGAAACCATATACCACTGGCGGCAGCAAGAAGTTCATCCCACTTACCTGATGACTCTAGCAGTAGCAGACTTTGCGGAAATTCGGGATGAATGGCAGGGCAAACCAGTCAACTACTACGTCGAGAAGGGGCGAGAGCAGGATGCTCGCCGCAGCATGGGCAAAACCCCTGGAATGATAGAGTTCTTGAGTGAAACCTTTGGCTATCCCTACCCCTATCCGAAATACGCCCAAGTCTGTGTAGAAGACTTCATCTTTGGTGGTATGGAAAACACCTCCACCACTCTGTTAACAGACCGTTGCTTGCTTGATGAACGAGCAGCTATCGATAACCAACGGACTGAAAGCCTTGTGGTTCACGAACTTGCTCATCAGTGGTTTGGGGACTTAGTGGTGATTAAACACTGGTCCCATGCCTGGCTTAAGGAAGGCATGGCATCCTACACAGAAGTGTTTTGGACCGAACATGAGTATGGTAAAGATGATGCTGCCTACTACCTACTCAATGAAGCACGTAGCTATATCTCAGAAGATAGTTCTCGTTACCGCCGCCCCATGGTGACCCATGTCTATCGAGAAGCTATGGAACTCTACGATAGGCACCTTTATGAAAAAGGTGCTTGCGTCTATCATATGATTCGGGCAGAGTTAGGGGAAGACTTGTTCTGGAAAGCCATCCAAACCTTTGTTAAAGATAATGCTCACAAAACCGTAGAAACCATTGACCTGCTAAGGGCGATTGAAAAAGCTACCGGTCGTAATCTGTTATTCCTATTTGACCAGTACGTCTTCCGGGGGGGTCATCCTGAATACAAAGTTGCCTATTCCTGGGATGGGGATAGCCAGTTGGCTAAAGTTACAGTAACCCAAACTCAGGCAAAAGATAGTAACACGGGTAGCGATAGTGAGCTATTTGACCTCAAAATCCCGATTGCCTTTGGTTACACCCAGCTCGAAGACGATTCTCCTGTGGAAACGTCTAATGAAACGTGCCTACAGACATTTACGGTCAGGGTTCATGAACGGGAACAAAGTTTCTATTTCCCACTGGGGAAAAAACCTAACTTGATTAGTTTCGACCACGGGAATAATTACCTGAAAACCGTTTCCCTAGAATACCCCATAGCCGAGCTCAAAGCCCAGCTGAAATTTGACCCAGACCCCATCTCCCGTATCTATGCAGGGAAAGCCTTGGCGAAAAAGGGAGGATTAGAAGCAGTAAAAGCCTTGTGTGATGCCCTAAAGAGTGACTCATTCTGGGGTGTTCGTTTAGAAGTCGCCAAACAATTAGCTAAGGTAAAACTAGATCAAGCCGAAGCCGCCTTAATTGCTGGCTTGTCCGATCAAAATCTCCGTGTGCGTCGTGCCGTTGTCCAAGCCTTGGGTGAGGTGAAGACTCTAGAAAGCTACAATGCTCTCAAGCAATTACTAGAAAAAGGGGATGCCAGCTACTACGTAGAAGCAACAGCCGCCAGGTCACTTGGGGGAATGGTTTCGGCAAGCCTTAAGGATAGAGAAGATGAAGTAATCCAATTGCTGACAAAAGTACTCAAAGAAAGGAGTGGTTGGAATGAAGTAGTACGTAGCGGTGCCATTGCTGGCTTAAGTCAAATTAAATCCTCACCCATTGCCCTAGACGTAATTTTGGAATATACCACTCCTGGCATACCTCAACCCCTTCGTCTAGCAGCGATTCGATCTTTAGGAGACATTTCTAAAGGTCAGACTCCCAATAAAATAGAGTCGATCCTGGAGCAATTAGAAGAACTGTCCCGTGAAACCTTCTATTTGACTCAAGTCACCATAGTTGGGGCTCTAGGAAAAATGGAAACCCCGAAAGCTATGGATATTTTGCGATCGCTTTTAGAGAATACGCCTGATGGGCGAATTCGTCGGATTGCAGAAGAAGCCATTCAGAAAGTCCAGAAAAACATTGGCTCTGACAAAGCCCTTAAACAGCTACGGGACGAACTTGACAAACTCAAAAAAGATAATCAGGAACTCAAAAGCCGCCTGGAAAACCTGGAAGCCAAATCTAATTAAGTATGAAGTCTTTCTTTTACAGCTTCTAATTAAATTTCGTAAGCATTCAGCTCTCAGCTTTCAGCTCTCAGCTCTCAGCTCTCAGCCATTCGCGTAGCGTGGCCAACGGCCAAGGCTAAGGCTGACGGCTGACGGCTGACGGCTGAATGCTTACAATTTATACTTAAATTTCTACAGTGAACACTGACCCCGATGGTTGATTATTTTCTACGAATATTCTACCACCATGGGCTTCAACTGCCATTTTACAGAATGTTAATCCCAGACCAGTTTGATAAATTCCAGTCATTAAATTTCCCACATCGTACTTATCAAAAATACGTTTTCGCAATTCTTCATTAATCCCAGGTCCAGAATCAGCAATGCGAATTATAGCTTTGGTTTCCCGATCTACTGGATAATATACTTGCAGTATAACTTTACTTTGTGAAGGAGAAAATTTGATGGCATTTGAGAGTAAGTTATCTAAGACACGGCGGATTAAATTAGCATCAATTAAAAGAGTCTTACTGGATTCTGGTAGATCGCTAACTAGCTGAATGTTTTTCTCGTAAGCAATGGCTTGGAAATCTAAGACTACCTCTTGTTCGAGTGCATTGATATCCACCAAGTCTCGATTAAGCGTAAGTTTTCCCGATTGTAACTTCGCCATCATCAATAAGTTATCCGTCATTGAGCGCAGCTGGAGAGCTAATTTCAAGATTTGTTCAGTCTTTCTTTGCTGTTTTTTTTGAAGTTCAGTTTGCTGCCAAATATCAAAATATATCATAATATTAGCCAAAGGATGTCTCAAATCATGCACGATCATATGACACATAAGTAGTCGGACAAAAGTAAAATTAACTGTTGAAATAGGGAGCAGGGACTGAGGCCGTGGGCCACGCGGGGCGCGTTCGGAGCTGGGAGCAGAGGGGCTTTTGGCAACTTTACAGAAGTTAATACAGCGATGCAGCTTCGGAACAGGGGGTTTCCCCCACTCGCGCTTTGCATCAAGAAGTGAGGTTTATTTTTGTCCAGGTACTTAGTGCCGATTTGGTTCGGGCAATCACGGAAACAGCATAGTGTAGATAAATCAACGTCGATAAATCAACGTCGATAAATCAACAGATTGCCCATGCTGCTTCGCTACGATACCAGCGGAATCGATATGACACCATTGTTGCTTTGTTGATTTAGCCCCGTCATGGAGGATTCTGCTGAAGTTTTAATTTAAAGACTGTCGGTGATAACACGCAAATCAGAGCTGAAATCCGAAGCTAGAGCCTCGGTTAATGTAATAATGGAAGTTGACAATTTTACCGATATATGCATCAAGAGGTGGGACCCGTGGGGAATTTAATTCTTAATGGGTCAAGCGCACCTAGAAAAAATCTATGACACAGGACTAGTAAACCTTGGCAGAAATTTGTGACCAGTTCCTCTGAAGATGACCAGATCAGGGAATGAGGGGATGAGGGGGTGATTTTGACTGGTCAGTTATTTTGAGCGTAATCTACTCAATTGACCATAATTGACTATCGGAAGTTCAGGAAATGGGCAAGTTTCTGGTGTAGGTTTCTATGGGACTCTCAATTGTCCTGGTAGCAAAACCTGCCCTAAACCTTCGATTGGACTTAAACTGAGATCTTGCACCATTGTCATTAATCGTAGGGTGGGCAGTGCCTACCAAAGTGGTTTGCAAGCTTCATTATCTGTCTGATGCACTGCCCACCCTACATGAACTATTGGACTTAAACACCGAATTATAGTATATGTACAAGTGTATACTTATTTAATAAAACGCAAAAGATAGATAAAAAACTATAAATTTCTTAGAGAGGCCTATACTCAGCGTGAGTCAGCATCAACTTGTATCTCCTGAACAGCGGTCTAATGAACCCCAAAGGTACTATGATCCACAAGCGATCGCCCGCTACTATCGTTCCAGACCTTGGGTAGTGATTTGGCGTTGCCTGAGGATTGTCTGGGGTTTCGCTAGCTTTGTTTTTAGTATTAAGTTAGACCAATGGCGCAACCGGACTGAGCAGAATAAGTTAAAACGAGCGACACAGCTGCGGGAACTTCTGACTAACCTCGGTCCAACCTTTATTAAAGTCGGACAAGCTCTTTCCACCCGCCCTGACTTGATTCGGCAAGATTTTTTAGATGAACTGATCAAACTACAAGACCAGCTGCCTCCCTTTGACAATGCGATCGCATTGTCCATAATCGAGCAAGAGTTAGGGCGCTCCATCCAAAAACTCTTTAGCCAAATTTCCCCAAGACCTGTAGCAGCCGCTAGTCTTGGTCAAGTCTATCGGGCTAAACTTCACACCGGTGAAGAGGTGGCGGTTAAGGTACAACGTCCTAACTTACGCCCTGTCCTCACCCTAGATCTTTATTTGATGCGGTGGGCAGCTAGCTGGATTGCCCCCTGGTTACCACTCAATCTCGGTCATGACCTAACTTTGATTGTAGATGAATTTGGTACTAAGCTCTTTGAGGAAATTAATTATCTCAATGAAGGTCGCAATGCCGAACGATTTGCTCTAAACTTCCAAGACGACCCCACTGTGAAGGTTCCAGCAATATACTGGCGCTACAGCAGTATCCGTGTCCTCACCCTAGAGTGGATTGATGGTTTCAAGTTAACCGATACAGAACGTATTGAAGCCTTAGGACTAGACACCGCAAGCTTGATTAAAACCGGTGTCACCTCTGGTTTGCGTCAGTTGTTAGAGCATGGCTTTTTCCATGCTGATCCTCATCCAGGTAACTTATTTGCCCTTCCGGATGGACGCATGGGCTATATTGACTTTGGCATGATGGATCAGTTAGATCAGGATACCAAAGAAACCATTGTCAGCTGTGTCGTTGATCTAATTAATCAAGATTATCAATCATTAGCCCAGGCTTTTGTTAAATTAGGTTTCTTAGCACCCAACACAGATATTCAGCCGATTATCCCAGCCTTAGAAGCTGTGTTGGGAGAAGCAATTGGTGAAAGTGTCGGAGATTTCAACTTCAAGACGATCACAGATCAGTTCTCAGAGTTGATGTACGACTATCCTTTCCGGGTTCCAGCCAAGTTTTCCTTAATTATCCGTTCTCTGGTGACTCAGGAAGGACTGGCACTGAGCTTAGATCCGAATTTCAAAATTGTCGAGGTTTCCTACCCCTATGTAGCTCAGCGTCTGCTTACCGGTGAAACCCCACAAATGCGGCGGCGTTTGATTGAGGTGTTGTTCAAAGACGGTAAATTCCAGTGGGAACGACTGGAAAATATGATTGCGATCGCTCGCTCTGATCAGAACTTTGATTTGCTACCAACCGCTCAACTTGGTTTGCAGTATCTCTTGTCTGAGGAAGGTCAGTTTTTGCGACGTGAACTGTTGTTAGCGTTAACCGAAGATGACCAACTCCATGGAGCCGAAATTCAGAGTCTGTGGAACTTAGTCAAAGATGATTTACCACCAGAACGTTTATTCAATGTAGCTTTGAATGCACTAAGTACTATTTCCAGTGATGGGATTGGGGCTATTTTACCCAAAGCTCCTGCTGTTACTACCAAATAGTGTGTCAGACCAACTGGCTGACAACGATATTCCTGATCATGACTACTTACTCCTAAGTATTCACTACTTGTTGTTATTGTAATTAGCGCCGGTTGCCAACTGCTATAGAATTTGGTGGGTTACAGCGCGGATAAAAATCATTGCCCCGCCTCGCCCACCTTAGGAAACTATAAGATTTTATGATCTCCACAACTACCGGATAGCATTCCCAGCTTTAGCAATCCGTGTCGGAATTGTGATAATTTTTGATACCATATTCCCTGCTCCCTGCTCCCTGCTCCCTATTCCCTATTCCCTATTCCCTGTTCCCTATTCCCTATTCCCTATTCCCTATTCCCTTTGCTATCATTTTTTGTAATAATCTTCACAGGCACTAAAAGCATGAAGATTAGGAGTTATTTGTGTATAATTTTTGGCCAGATCCACCCTATTTTTTGTTAATTTTTGGTTTGTTTGCTGGGATTACCTGTGGGCTAGCTTTTGAAGCTACACTCAAAGAAAAAGTACAGGAATGGTATAAGACCAAATCCAGTCAAACCCTGGCTGAAATTAAAGGAATCCAGTTACTTCTCCCATTTATGGGAATTGCTGTTGGGATTTGCCTGTTTCTAGCCTCTGGGTTAGGAATTTTTGCCTTGCCCTATTGGTTGTGTTACTCAATTTCCATACCTATGACCTTATTTATTAGTGGGCTAGTTTGGTCACAACTCGGTAACGTATTGATTCAGTTAGAGCGAGGTGGTTCCAAAGCTCTAGATTTAGATTCGTGGGAATAACTATAAACTGACTAATTTGTCATTAGTGATTGGGAGTTTTTTCCCATACTATCGGTCAGCTACTAGTGGGTAATCGGTAATCGGTAATCGGTAATCGGTAATTTGCCTTTTGCCCATTACCTACTCCCTACTCCCTACTCCCTACTCCCTACTCCCTACTCCCTACTCCCTACTCCCTACTCCCTACTCCCTACTCCCTACTCCCTACTCCCTACTCCCTACTCCCTACTCCCTACTCCCTACTCC